>DUCW01000027.1:25584-32453 GCA_012959595.1 Gemmatimonadota bacterium | reverse complement strand
AGCCACAGGTTGTTGAGTATAAACAACGGTGGTATCACCGTGGGGATGGAGCGAAGCATCTAGTGTGACATGGAGGAAATTATTCAAGGGGTCCAAGATCGTGAGTAGACTGGTGACTCGATTCGGTCCTTTGTCCCATTCAGTCCCGATCCAGAAGTCACCCCCAGCCTTGTGTGGGTCCAGGTGAATGCCACTAAATATCTTCGCAGATCGACCTAGTGTTCGTGCGAATTGGAGTCTAATAGCACTGCCTTCAAATCCCCGATCTGTAGTTTGGTTGAAAAGTGCATTCATCGTCCATGGTCCACCTAGATCGACAGATGTTTTGAATTCTGCAAAAGACGTCAGGAGCAGTGTGGTAGCACTAGTTCCCCTCCACCGGACCCCATTTGCTGTCTCGTTCCAGCGGGAATCGTCCAGTGGATTAAACTGTGATCCCAGGACGTCAAGTTGGTATTTGCTATCGACGAGGGGGGTGAACCTCTTCAGGATACCTTTTTCACTAAGTCTTCCTTGAAATGAATCGTTTCGATCTAAAAAGAATAGCCATAGATTCTCTTCCCAAGCCTGCATGCTACCGTACTGCAGAACCTGTTCTTGGGCTACAGATATTCTTGGAATTGATGCAGTGACGGCAAGACACCACAGTATGAGATGGGAGCTAGTCAAAGCTACTCCGAACAATTGATCCACTATCTTCTTCAGGTTTCTCATTTAGAACCAGTTTTTCTGTTAGACAAACTTCGCTTGTGAGTAGAAGTATCTAAGAGGACCTCATATAGAGCTAATATGAATTTTTTTCGCCTTGTTGTAAATCTAAATCTGTGAGCTCTGACTAGTTGGGGGATCTTGGGTCAAAGGGGACCTATAGGATGTTAGTGCTGTATTCATTAGGATAAACTGTAGTGGGAAGGCAGCCAGCTTAGGCGACTTTGTTCGCTTGTCAGTACGTTAGTACGGGAACGGCCTGTGATATTTCTTAGAATTATTCAGCAAACAGATGACAGTATTGGTGTATTTAAGCGCCCATATAAGGTTTCAGTGGTTCTAGTGAGTTTGTTGTGGATATTCGCCGGGTGTTTCTCTACAACGGCGGATGAATCCTTTCTGATTCAAGGTGACGAGGCAATTGTGAGAGGGGATCTGGGAGCAGCTCTCGCCGAATATAGGATGGCCGTTCAAAGAGGTGGATCAGAAGATCCGTCAGCCCTGGTTCGTGTGGCTCACACTCATGCTCTTATGGGCAATATTGATGAAGCTGGGGATTCTTACCTACAGGCAGTAACATTTGACCCAGATCTAATTGATCAAGCCGTTTCTGATCTAGTACAACTAGCTCAGGAGGCTATGAATCGTTCCGATTTGTTTGGGCTGGCCTCTGCTATGGAAATTGCTAAAACTTTTCGTCCTGGGATTATGGTGGATGGAATGGCACTGCCATTGGCCCGCCATTATTTCAACAGTGGGCAATATGCGACTGCACTGTCTTATTATCAATCTGCTATTTCAGATCGGAACGAAGATACTATCCCAGAAGTAATTTTTGAGGCAGCCTCTGCTTACGATGAGGTGGGTGACTGCAGAAGAGCCTTATTACACTATGAGCAATATAGAGCGATGATTGCTAGTTGGAGGAGAGGTGAAGTAGACTGGAAGATAGGGAATTGCTCGATCGCTCTCGCGAGAGAGCTGCGATCTGTTGATGCAGATGAAGAAGCTTTGGTTTATCTTGAGCGTGCAGTGGTGATCGGGGAACCACGTAGCTTGCAGAGCCTCGCCTACTTTGAAATCGGTGAAATTTTGTTTGATTTAAATAGATGTGAAGAAGCGATGCAGGCTTTCCTAGAAGTTTCTCGTGTCGACCAAACTGGTACGAGTCCTTTGGTAAGTAGAGCACGCTGGCGTTATGACGAACTTCGCTTTGTTGGATCTTTGGGTGCGGTAAGAGGTACGGGATGTTAGGTGAACAATCGAATAGAACAGAAGAATTTTTAGAATGGAATGTTTAACTAATATTATGAAATCAGTTCTTAGGAAAATCCGGTATGCACTTGCAGTCACTACAGGGACAGCATTGTTAGCATGTGGTGGCGGACTGCCCTATCCGGGACTGAGTGTGGAAGAAGTTTATAGTTTAGGCGTCGGAGCACTTGAAGAAGAAAACTGGACAGAAGCCACAAAAGCTTTTGAGGAAGTTCTTCTCTCGGCTGGCTTTGATCGCATGCCTGAAGCGGGGTTGCAGTTAGCCGAATCCCACTTCGGAAATGGTCGTTTTATTGCAGCACGGACGGAATTCCAGAGAGTCATTGATAGGTGGCCGACAGATACGACCACCGTTCTTGCTGCACTTGGGGTTTGTAGATCTTTGACAGAGATGTCTCCGATCCCGCAACGCGATCAAACATTTACAAGGCAAGCACAAATCACTTGTGGTCAGGTAGCTGCACAGTTTGCAGGAACGGTCATAGGATTGCGAGCATCGGAATTTTCCGATGAAATGGTTGATAAGCTGGCAGAGCGTGATTACAACACAGGATCACACTATCTGAAGAGAGGTTTGGTAGACTCTTCACTTCTCTATTACGAGGAAGTTGTGGAGAGTTTTCCTGGTAGCAAGTGGGCTCCTTGGGCTCTTTACCGGATGATAGAGGCTTTTGAGATGATTGGTTATGTTCGAGACGCTGAAACTACTAGGGAGCTGCTTCTTGGTTCTTATCCTGAATCGGAACCTGCACAGATGCTAGAAAATGGGGGAAAGTAGTACGAATCGTAGTAGAATCGGAGTCTTCGGGGGCACATTTGACCCTCCTCATGTGGCCCATGTCCAAATAGCACAGTTCTTACTTGACTTTGGCCGATTAGAGAGTGTGCTGTGGATCCCGGCAGCTACGCCTCCGCACAAATCTGATTACGGGATCACTCCAGCTAATATTCGATTAAGAATGGTCAGTGCTGCGATTAAGGGAATTACTGGGCAAGAGGTTAGCGACATTGAAATCCTCCGAGGTGGATACTCTTATACAGTCGAAACCTTGAGAGCACTGAAGCAGATTTACCCAGAGAAAGATCTTCTTTTGATCATGGGATCAGATCAGTTTCTCAGCCTGTATAAATGGAGAGAGGTCGAAAGCTTGACTGGGCTTGCTGAAATATGTGTGCTACCTCGTCGGGGTGATACTGATCTTAGTGAACGTTTACCTTCTAAGGTGTGCGTTGATTGGATGCTTGCACCCTTTGGAGAGGTCGATGTATCTTCGTCGGAAATTCGAAAAAATATTCAACAAGATCTGCCATATAGACATCTTGTCTCGCGGTCCGTACGGGAAATAATCGTAGAAGAAGGTTTGTATCAAACGTAGGTGCTGACTTGATGAAGAGTAGTCGGGTAGAAGATAATTCTTTTGTGGGCTGGGATAATTGATCGCCTTACAATAATTTGAATATGAAGCTGGATTTGTAATAAATATGGTTCTAGTGAAGGCTAACTTTCTTGAAAGGAAAATCATCTCTTGGGTATTCTTAATACAGTAGCAAAGAGGATTCTTGGTTCCCAACATCTGAGAGAAGCCAAAAACCTCCAGCCTTTGGTAGATGAAATCAATCAAATCTATGCTGAATATGAAGATCTTTCGGAGAGTGAATTCAAAGGGAAGACTTCGGATTTTCGGGCTAGGATCAAAGCTACTACCTCGGAAGTCACTTTAAAGATTGATCAATTGCAGAATGAAAAAAGGAATGCGGAAGAACCTGAGCGACGGCAGCAGCTGCAGGAAGAGATAGCCGAATGTGATGAGAAGTTGTTGACGATTACCCAAGAAATACTGAGCGATATTTTACCAGAAGCTTTTGCTACTGTTAAAGAAGCCTGTCGTCGACTGATTGGAACCGAGGTTGTTGTTAGTGGTCAGAAACAGACTTGGGATATGATCCCATATGACGTTCAGTTGGTTGGGGGTATCGCACTACACCGTGGTAAGGCGGCAGAAATGGGAACTGGAGAAGGGAAAACCTTGGTCGCCACAATGCCACTTTACTTAAATGCTCTTGTCGGCAGAGGGGCACATCTCGTCACAGTGAATCCTTACTTAGCCCAAAGAGATTCTGAATGGATGGGGATCGTATATAATTATTTGGGTCTCACTGTCGATTGTATTGACAAGTATGAACCACATTCACCTGGGCGAGTTTCGGCATATCGTGCTGACATCACTTATGGGACTAATAACGAATTTGGGTTCGATTATCTCCGCGACAACATGGTTCATTCCTTAGACCAGAGAGTCCAGCCCAGACATTGGTATTCAATAATCGATGAGGTGGATTCTATTCTTATAGACGAGGCTCGGACACCACTCATCATTAGTGGTCCGGTCGGTAACGATACAGCAACTCCTTTCAAACAGTACAATAGATTGGTGGGCGCTCTTTATCAAAAACAGACTCGTTTAGTAAGTCAATTGATAGCTGATGGTGAAAGAGACCTAGAACAGGGTGATGATTTTTCCGCTGGCGAGAAATTACTAGCTGCTAAGAGAGGAGGTCCGCGAAACAAGAGGCTTATGAAGATTTTTTCAGAGGATCCAGGGATTCAAAAACTAGTGTTAAAGGTTGAAGCAGACTACATGAGAGAAAAGAGACTGTATGAAATAGATGAACTACTCTTTTTTGCCATGGACGAGAAAGGACAGAACGTACACTTATCCGACTCTGGTTTGGACGAACTTGCTCCCGGAGACCCAGAAGCTTTCGTAATCCCTGATCTTTCCGAGATGCTGGGTGAACTAGAGGCCGATGATACCCTGTCGGGTGATCAAAAAAGAGAACTGATTTCAGAGGTGGAAGCAGAGTACGCTTCTAAAAGTGAAAAGATGCATGTAATCCATCAGCTTTTAAAAGCTTATACACTCTTTCAAAAAGATGAGAAGTACATCATTGGGGAAGACGGAAACATCGTGATTGTTGATGAATTTACTGGACGTCAAATGTCCGGCCGTCGATGGAGTGACGGACTGCATCAGGCCGTTGAAGCCAAGGAAGGAGTAGAAATAAAAGGAGAAACCCAAACTCTCGCCACGATTACCATCCAGAATTATTTCCGTATGTACGACAAGCTAGCCGGAATGACTGGTACTGCTGAGACTGAGGAGACTGAGTTCCATGAGATATATAAGCTTGATGTTTTCGTTATCCCAACCAACCGACCTATAATTCGTGAAGACAGAGAAGATTTAATCTTCAGAACTAAGCGAGAGAAATATCACGCTCTGATAGATGAGATTGAGCGCCTAAATAAGATGGAACTTCCAGTTTTGGTGGGGACGACTAATGTCGAGATTTCTGAGACACTTTCTCGGATGATTAAACGCCGAGGCATTGTACACAATGTCCTGAATGCTAAACAGCATAAAAAAGAGTCTGAAATTGTAGCTGAAGCTGGTAGACCTGGTGCTGTCACAATCGCTACGAATATGGCAGGAAGGGGAACTGACATTAAGCTCGGGGAAGGGGTGACAGAACCTAGGACTGTAGCTTGGGCAAGGAGTAGAGGTTTGAATTTGGAAGACCTGGCTTCGGTTGACCCTGCTCGAGAATGGAACTTGGAAAAAGAAAACGACGATTATGTGATTGAAGTAGGAGGTTTGCACATACTGGGCTCCGAACGTCACGAATCAAGACGTATAGATAGGCAACTTAGAGGACGGTCGGGGCGCCAAGGAGATCCTGGTGCAACCCGATTTTTTATTTCTGTTGAAGATGACCTAATGAGGTTATTCGTCGGGGATAGATTAGCGTCCTTGATGGATAAATTCGGTGCTACTGAGGGTGAAGTGATTACCCATCGCCTGGTGACAAGATCTATTGAAACGGCCCAAAGGCGAGTGGAAGGAAATAACTTCGAAGCCCGCAAACGTTTGCTCGATTATGATGACGTTATGAATCAGCAACGTGAAGTGGTATACGACCTCAGGTTATTTGCCTTGGAGGGCGGAGAAGATCTTAAAGGTGAAATGTGGGAAATGATCGAGCACAGTGTTGAGGATACTTTAAATGGGTACTTGGACGACGATTACAGTGAAGATTTGGACCTTGAAGGACTGAAGAATAGACTGACTCTGGACTATTTTACCTTGATTCCAGATCATCGCTGGAGCTCTATGAGTCAATTAGATTCATCGGACATTACAAACATTGTACTAGAGGCTGTAAGATTGCAGTTTGAGCAGAAAATAGAGGGATTTGGAGTACATGCCGAAGCCGTAACCAGTTACATCATGTTGAGTATTATTGATAGTAAATGGAAAGACCATCTATATGACTTAGATCATCTCAAAGCTTCTATTGGATTTAGGGGGTGGGGCCAAAAAGATCCTTTGGTGGAGTACAAGAAAGAGGCCTATGATATGTTTGTGGACCTAATGGGAGACTTGAAGAGCACCGTTGCTAATTTGACCTTCAAAGCTCAGTTAGGTGATCCTAATAGTAGAGTGTCAGGTCAGTCCCAAGGTCTCAATTATTCCGGACCTTCTAGAGGTTCAAATAGTCAATTTGGTGATGTATCGTCCTCACCTTCTAGAGCATTAGGGCGTTCTATCCAAGGATCTTCTGATGAAGTGCGACCGCCCCCTGGTGTCATAGGCGGTCAGTTTATGAATACCGAACCCCAGAAAGTCTCCACTAACAGAAACCAGGACGCAGTTAGGACCCCAGTGACAGCCGATAAAACTCCAGGAAGGAATGACGCTTGTCCCTGTGGATCTGGGAAAAAATACAAGAAGTGTCATGGAAGAGGGCTGGCATAAGATATAGCAACAAGGTGAACTTTAGCTCTGGTAACGATTGTACTATCTCCATCTGAGTCCTATTGTTCT
>DUCW01000027.1:25223-25574 GCA_012959595.1 Gemmatimonadota bacterium | reverse complement strand
ATAAATTGCGAGTGTCTCCTTATAATTAAAACATTGGGTCTGGACAAACCCAATCTCGGTTCAGTGAAAGCCGGGACGTTAATCCCCTGAAAGACTCAACTCAAGGCACATTTTGTGGCGGATGCTCTTACACGGAAAGGGCTTATGAAGGAAATCCCAAGTGATTTAGGTCGTGCGGTGGAAAACAATGCCGATCGTCTGGACCTTTCAGCAGTTAGCGAAGCATATGCTTTAGCTGAAGAGGCACACTCTGGTCAACGTCGTGCCTCTGGAGAAAGATTTGTCACCCACGCTGTTGAGGTAGCAACTATACTAGCGGGCCTAGGTCTAGATACCGATGCAGTAATTTCT
>DUCW01000027.1:23840-25206 GCA_012959595.1 Gemmatimonadota bacterium | reverse complement strand
GGGTTAGTTCATGACGTGGTTGAAGACACCTCTGTCGATCTGGAAGAGATTGACAAACGGTTTGGTAAAGGGGTTGCAACTATTGTTGACGGAGTTACTAAAATCAGTAGAATCGAGTTTCACTCGCACACTGAAAAACAGGTCGAAAATTATCGTAAATTGCTACTCTCCATGGCTAAGGATGCTCGTGTTATCTTGGTGAAATTAGCGGATCGCTTGCACAACATGAGAACCTTGAATGCACTTACTGAGCAACAGCAAACTCGTATAGCTTTAGAAACAAGGGAGATCTACGCTCCTCTGGCTCATCGTTTAGGTATGGCAGCAATTCGCTGGGAGCTAGAGGACCTTGCCTTTAAACATCTTGAGCCTAAGGCCTATAAAGACCTCACAAAGAAAGTTCGACAGAGACGAAGAGAGAGGGAACAGCAGGTCTTAGAGATGCAGGGGCCGCTTGCCGAAGCTTTGAAAACTGCGGGCATTCAAGTCGAACTTACCGGAAGGCCGAAGCATCTTTGGTCTATTTATCGGAAGATGGAGAGTCGCGATCTTCCTTACGAAGGAATTTTTGATTTGATGGCTATGAGGGTCCTAACCGAAAGTGTAGAAGATTGCTACGCGGCTCTGGGTATCATTCACAGTAACTGGACACCCGTACAAGACCGATTCCACGATTTTATCGCTACCCCGAAATCTAATATGTACCAGTCTTTGCATACGACGGTCATAGGGCCTTCAGGAAGGAGATATGAGATTCAGATCCGGAGTCACGAAATGCATCGGAAGGCCGAAAATGGCATAGCTGCACACTGGCGTTACAAAGAAGGCTTGATTGGTTTAGAGTCGAGTGATGAGGTTGGAGGCACTGATGAAGCTGACGAGGCACTACAGTGGTTTCGTCAAGTTTTGGACTGGCAAAAAGATGCCGACGAACCAGAAGAGTTCATGGAATTTCTTCGTATGGACTTATTTAGAGGAGAAATTTTCGTCTTCACTCCTAAAGGTGAAGTCAAGCAACTTCCGGTGGAAGCGACACCAATTGATTTCGCCTACTCGGTTCATTCAGAAATAGGAAACCACTGTGCTGGAGCCAGAATCAATGGTAAGAAAACCCCACTCTCCCAGAAATTGGTTAATGGAGATACGGTAGAAATATTGACAGAAAAAAAGCATTGTCCCAGTCGAGACTGGTTGGATTTTGTAAAGACGTCACGCGCTCGTCGGGGGATTAGAGATTGGGTTCGAAAAGAAGAATATGAGTCCAATTTAAGATTTGGGACAGAATTATTTGCCCGTGAAATTAAGAAAGCAAGGAGGAGTAAGCCTAAGCAGAAAACAAGAAAAGAGGCAGCTCGTGCATTGGGTC
>DUCW01000027.1:20710-23731 GCA_012959595.1 Gemmatimonadota bacterium | reverse complement strand
TAAAGCTTTAGAACGGATTGCAGACCGCATCCGTCGAGTGAGAGAGGCGGTTAAGATCAGGGGTCTTGAAGATGGTCTGGTGCGTTACTCGGAGTGTTGCCAGCCGGTCCCAGGAGATCAGGTGATGGCATATCTTGGTTCAGGCAAGGGAGTATTCTTGCATAGGAAGTCCTGTCCGAGTGTGCTGAATTATTCTGATGAAAAACGCTTAGAAATAGAATGGGTTGCTGGAAAAGGTGACACGTTTTTTGTAAACCTTGAAATAGAAGGCGTAGATAGGCGTGGGCTATTATCTGATATGGCGAAGGCTATTTCCGATACTTCCACAAACATCACGCAAGCTGAGATAAGAGAGTCTGAAATAGGAGTAGTGGGTGATTTTCTGGTGAGCATAGAAGATCTCCCTCACCTAGATAAAGTTATGAATGCTATGAAGTTGGTTAAAGGAATCTCAGGCGTTAAACGACGGGATTTCATCAGTACCGATCATTCGGATTAAATGGCAAGAGCCAGATGCCTCAGTTTAAGATTTCTTCAGAATTCGATCCAAAGGGTGATCAGACCAGAGCGATTAAAGAGCTCACTGAAGGTCTTGTTCGAGGTGATTCCTTCCAGACATTGATGGGTGCAACAGGTACAGGAAAGACTTTTTCGATAGCCAACGTAATTGCTCATCATGGACGTCCTACGCTGTTAGCATCCCACAACAAAACTTTGGCAGCTCAACTTTACGGAGAGATGAAAACTCTTTTTCCATCGAATGCTGTTGAATTTTTCATTTCTTATTACGACTACTATCAACCTGAAGCTTACGTTCCTTCAACTGATACCTACATTCAAAAAGATTCCAGTATTAACGAGGATATTGAACGCTTGCGCTTGCGTGCTACTTCTTCTCTGATGGAACGGGAAGACGTCATAGTGGTCGCTTCTGTTTCTTGCATTTATGGATTAGGAAGCCCCTTGGATTATCGGTCACAGATGTTACATCTCCACGTGGGGCAGCGGATTCCAAGGAAAGAAATATTGAGTGCTCTAGTGGCTATACTCTACAGACGAAATGACCTGGATTTTGACCCTGGAACATTCAGGGTTCGTGGCGACACGGTAGAAATTTTTCCAGCTTATGAGGAGCAAGCCGTTAGGGTGGAACTTTGGGGAGATCAGATTGATAGAATCGCACGTTTCGATCCTATAACTGGATATACTGTCACTTCAATGGATAGAAGCTCTATCTATCCTGCTAGCCATTACGTTACACCGACAGAAAAAATACAAAGGGTAGCACCCAAAATAAGAGAAGAGATGAATGAGCAGGTTTCTATTTTCAAGGAATCTGGAAGATTTTTGGAAGCACAGCGGTTAGAGAGTCGAACTAATTTTGATTTAGAGATGATGTTGGAGATAGGAACCTGTCCTGGAATTGAAAACTATTCACTTTATATGAGCGGACGGAAATCAGGTGAAAAGCCATCATGTTTAATGGATTATTTTCCAGAAGATTTCCTGTTAGTCGTTGACGAATCGCACGTGTCGGTGCCACAAATACACGGTATGTCTAAAGGGGATCGCTCACGTAAGGAAACCCTTGTAGAACATGGTTTTCGTCTTCCCAGTGCTCTGGACAATAGGCCATTGGCATTTGAAGAATGGAGGTCGATGATTCCGCAAGCCATTTTCGTCTCAGCGACTCCGGGTGATTGGGAGCTAGAACAGTCAGGTGGCATCGTCGTAGAACAAATCATAAGACCCACAGGCCTTCTAGATCCAGTTATAGAGGTGCGACCAATTGAGGGACAAGTAGACGATCTTCTATTTGAAATCAGGGGTCGTGTGGACAGTAATGAGAGAGTATTGGTCACTACTTTGACTAAGAGAATGGCGGAAGATTTGGCTACATATCTTCAATCCCTGGACGTCAAAGTTAGCTATATGCATTCGGATATTGATACGATAGAAAGAATGAAAATCCTGAGAAATCTTCGCCTTGGGCATATCGATGTTCTCGTAGGAATAAATTTGTTGAGAGAGGGGCTTGATCTTCCAGAGGTGTCCCTTGTAGCCATTCTCGATGCTGACAAAGAAGGGTTTCTAAGGGATAGTCGATCCCTAATTCAAACGATTGGACGAACCGCACGCAATGCCAAGGGCAAGGCTATTCTCTATGCAGAAAAAATCACCAAATCGATGGATCTTTGTATTCGGGAGACTAGCCGCCGCAGAGAGATACAGGCCTCCTACAATGAAAAACATGGGATAATTCCTAAGACGATTAGTAAGAGTATTGAAGAGATTCAACTGTCTACACGTGTTGCTGATGCGGGTGTTGATCGTGTGGATTCTTTACCGGGGGAATCGGATTACGCTGAACAGATAAATAAAGAAGCATATGTCAAAATACTCGATAAGGAGATGACGGAGGCGGTAGCTGCAATGGACTTTGAGAGGGCAGCTCTGCTCAGGGATGAGATCTTTGAACTGAGAGTGTCCGAATGATATTAGTCAGGGAGAATGAATTGGTTGAATGGGGGATTGAAGTCGGTGAATTTATAAAACCTCCTGCATTTCTCCTTCTTAGAGGTCCTCTAGGGTCTGGAAAATCTGTCTTAGCACGTTCCATAGCTCAGGGAGTGGGAGTGAAAGGTCCGGTGACATCTCCTACTTTCAACCTTTTGGTAACCTATCCTTCGCTCAGAGGATATCAAATTGTCCATGTAGATTTATATAGATTAAGTGACCCGAATGATCTTTGGGAATTGGGTTGGGAGGATCTTGGAGCTAGGGATCAAATAGTGATGATCGAGTGGCCAGAGAGGGCGGGGATTTTTCTTCCCAGAGACAGATGGGAGATACGATTAGGGTTTGTCGATGACGATGAATTAGTGCGGACCATTTTATTGGAGAAGCATGGAGATCCAGCATCGATTCCGGGTCTGCCGAGTTCAGCAACCTGATGAAGAAACAAATACTATCAATGTCTCAGGTCGGTACTTATCTAGCTTTTGATACTTCTACCGAATT
>DUCW01000027.1:4215-20700 GCA_012959595.1 Gemmatimonadota bacterium | reverse complement strand
GATCGGTTTCTATTTGTCGAGATAGAACGGTCTTGGATTCGATTTTTTTTTCAGGGCAAGGAAGACATTCTGCCGATCTATTGTCGAAGATTAAAGAGGTCATTGATAAACAAGAATTAGTTATTAGTGGTATGGAAGGGGTTGTGGTAGGTGAAGGACCAGGATCATTTACCGGAGTTAGGGTGGCCGCAGCAACGGCAAAAGGACTATGTCATTCGCTGGAGGTTCCACTTTGGGCTATTTCATCGCTCAGAGCAGGTGCAGTCTCCATTGATGTATATTTGGATTCCATGCATGTCGGCTCAGAGAAGCGGACAAAATCCAGCGACCGAGTGCTTATGACTGAGCGTTATTCTTCTAGGTGCGTCCTCTTCGATGCCAGAGAAAATCGGGTCTACGCCGCTTGCTACCGCCCAAAGAGTTCTGGGGGGATAGAGACCATTATGGCACCACATTCAACAACTATTGAGAGTATTTTGCTCGCTTGTGAATCTCCAACAATTTTTGTGGGAGATGGTGCTCATCGACATTTCGATAGGATCTCCGCCGCCGGTTTTCAGGTGGTCAACCAGGCTATTGGAATGCCGACTGCAGAAGCTCTATGCCGGGCAGTCATGGATTCTGAACAGGAGTTTAGGGTAGAAGATATTTCCGCATGGGAACCTAAATATCTAAGAGTATCGTCAGCAGAAAGGCTAAGAGGAGAGTCAAATTCCTGAAGCAACTACTGATCTGCTTGAAGAGCGCTTGGAATTACGTCGGATGGAAACCGGAGATCTTGAAGATGTGGTGTCGATTGAGAAGAGATCTTTCAGTACATCGTGGCCCCTACCAACTTTCCATAAGTTGTTAATGGATCCCAATGTTGAGGTTTGGGTGGCACTACAAAATGAGTGTTTGATAGGGTATGCTGTTCTCTGGTGTATGAGGGAGGAAGCAGAGTTGACCAACATCGCCGTTAGAGAGGGGAAAAGAAACCGAGGGGCAGGTTCCACTCTGTTATCGAAAGTACTTGATGTGGCAGTCAGTCTGAATGTTCAGAGCGTTTTTCTCGAAGTTCGGAGTTCCAACCAAGATGCAATTTCACTATATGAACGTTTCAACTTTCATCTCCTACGAATACGAAAGAATTACTACAGAGAGCCTTTAGAAGATGCTCTAATTCTACGTAAGGTGTTAGAGTAGGGTCGGATTGAGATCCCTGTCAGTCAAAATTATTGTTTTTCTTCCATTTAGAGATAGATTCAGGGGTCTAGCTTAGGAAAATTTTGGTTGTTTGGTGGTCGAGGTATGCATTTGCAAGTATGGAAGGACACCCCACAATATGGTGAGAGTGGACAGCTCCGAGCCTACACATGCAGAGTACTGAGGTTTATTTGGCTCATTTTGTTTCGCTGATTTTGTACATAGGATCTTTGATTGTCTGGCTCCGGTCCCTGGTCAAAGGGGGCAGGGGCTCAGATCCTGCTGTCGCTTTTGGTTTAGCTTCTCTTGGCGTTTTGATACATGTATACGCTCTGATCCTTTTTACTTATTCCTACCATCAGCTGCCTTTGACTGGGATTGGTCCATCTCTTTCCAGCTTGGCTTTGGTCATAGGGTTAGCTCTCTTGGGTACAATTGTTTTTGGGGAAGGCCGTAGGGTAGGAATTGTCGTCATTCCTGTCATAATTCTTCTTGAGACAGTGGCTGTAGTCTTGGGTGTAGAACCATCGTTTGAAGTTATGGATTTTCAGGGGGCTTGGTTCTCACTGCATGTCATGATGGCTTTTGTCGGTCTTGGAGGAATGACATTATCCTTTGCAGCCAGTTCACTCTATGTCATCCAACTTGGCGAATTAAACAATAAGAGAATGGGCCGTTTGTTCCAGTTCACTCCGCCGTTGGTAACATTGGATCGCATCAGTCGAGTTGGGCTGGTGACTGGCTTTGTGACTTTCACCCTGGCGTTGGTTCTAGGGTGGTTTTGGACCATCAGTTTCAGACAGTCTTTAGATCAACTAAATCCTAAAGTGATGTGGTCAATCATGACTTGGTTTGTATTTTTTGGGGTTTTGTTAACTCGAAATTTGAGTCGTATGAAACCACAAAGAGGAGCTTGGGCGAGTGTTTTGGGATTTGCGGTAATTGTAATGTCTTATATCGCCCTGCGTATTTTCGTATCGACGAGGGGATTTTTTCTGTGATTCCAGTAGCGGTAGTGGGGGTCAGTCATAAGACGGCACCTGTAGGTGTCAGGGAGCGTTTCTCTTTTACTAATGCGGAGGCATTGGCACTCCTGGAATCACTACGCGATTATTCAGGTATGACTGAAGGAGTGATACTGTCTACTTGTCACAGAACTGAGCTTTATGTGTGTTCTGGATCAGATTTTGACCTAATAGATTCCGCTGTTTCTGCCTTGAAACGAAAGGCAGGTGACCTGGTTGGAGGGACAGATCAATACCTCTACCATTATTCTGGTATGCAAGCCGCAGAACACCTTTATAAAGTTACGGCAGGTTTAGAATCATTGGTATTCGGTGAAGCTGAGATCCAGGGCCAAGTCAAAGAAGCATATAATTTGATTAGAAATTCATCTACGGACCGACCTTTGGTGGGACCAATCTTGAACAGGCTTTTCCAATCTGCCCTTGCAGTGGGAGGAAGGATCCGCTCAGAAACTCCGGTGGGTCAGGGAGCAGCGAGTGTAGCATCAGTGGCAGCAGGTCTGGCGAGAAAGATATTTGGTGGACTTGAGAATCGCACTGTCATGATTCTAGGAGCTGGAAGCACTGCTGAACTGGTAGTAGAGTCAATGGAGCGGAATGGAATATCAGAACTGCTTGTTTCCAACCGCTGTTTAGGTCATGCCCAGAAATTAGCCAGTCGTTTTTCTGGAAGGGCAGTCCATTTTACGGAAATGTCCTTTAGTTTAAAAGAGGCGGATATCCTCGTTGCATCGACTTCTGCTCCGTATACTTTGGTCACCCTAGAGGGTTTTCGCGATGCCTTGGGAGGCTTTAGGGAAAAGCCTCTGCTGATCCTTGATCTTGCCATGCCACGAGATATTGAGGCAGAAGTGGGTGGAGAGCCCAACGTTTTTCTCTACAATGTAGATGATCTGAAGGAAATAGTAGATGACAACCTCTTAAATAGAAAAGCTTCAATCCCTGTCGCCCACGATATTATCAATGAATCTGTATCCTCTTTTTTAGATTGGAATCAAACCTTGGAAATTGTGCCTGTGATTAAAGACCTCAGGGAGAGCTGGGATCAGGAGAGAAAGAACCAGTTGGAATGGCTATGGAAAAAGCTTCCGGACCTTCCAGAAGATGAGAAGGAAGTGGTGAGTGGCTTTTCCAAAAGGCTAATAAATAAGTTGCTACATGAGCCTGTGTCGCGATTGAAGAAGGGTGTTGGTAATGGAAAAGGAGAGGATTTTCTGGAAGCAGTGAGGTATTTACATGATATTCAAGACCTGGCCTCAGAAAGCGCTGAAGACTCAGAAGACGATTCGGTGCTTGGACACTCCGACTGATGGGATTGCCTGTGTCCAAAAATGGAATATTCCAATCGTGTGGGATATGAACACTGATCCCAAACGGATCTCTGGGTTGGTTGTCGAGTATAATCCTCCCATCTTAATAGTCAAGATTTCCTGATGGTCATTTGCGGCTTACTACAATCGAAAACAACGGGGTTTAGATGTATTTTCTAGCAATCCTAGCTCAGGCGAACGCTCCTCAAAGCGGTTGGGACATGATTTTCGGAGGAACTTTACCAACTAAAGTAGTTCTCCTAATCTTGTCGTTCGCTTCTATAGCCTCTTGGGTTCTGATTTTTTGGAAACAAAGGCAGTTTAGTGAAGTTCGGAAGGCAGAGGACCTTTTTCTGGAAAAAATTGAACAGTCTGAAGATCTCAAGGATGCATACGAATCTATAATGTTGTTACCTGACTCCCCCTATGGCAGGGTGTTTAGGCAGGGGATTACCTTTTTCAGAGACCTGCATCCAGAAAGCTTCCGTAAAGACCCCAATGAATCTTTAGGTTCCGGGATGTCTATCACCCAACTCCAGGCTTTGAAATTAGTTCTAGAAAAAGAAGAAGCAGCTGAGCGAGATGAGTTAGCTCAAGGATTGACCTGGTTGGCCGTCATAGGGTCTGTAGCTCCTCTCATGGGCTTGATGGGCACAGTTTTAGGAATCACTAATACCTTTTTGGGAATAGCAGCATCTGGTTCGTCGAACATAGACGCGGTGGCACCTGGAGTTGCTGAAGCTTTGGTCACTACTGTAATGGGTTTGGCCGTCGCTATACCTGCAGTTATTGCTTACAATCACTTCGTTTCCAAATTAAGTCTTATAAGCGGTGCACTTGAAGGTTTTTCAAGCGAATTTATTGGAGCTTTAGCTCGGGAAGGACGGGTTTGATGGCTGACCTGAGATGCTAGGATCACGTAACACCGGGCAGGAAGGACTGGTGCCAATGGCTGATATTAATGTCACCAGTTTGGTAGATGTCGCCTTCACTCTCTTGATAATCTTTATTATCACTGCACCGATTCTACAAGGTGGCATCGAAGTGGAGGTTCCAGAGACTGAAGTTTCGTCATTGACCGCGGACGACCGAACATTGATTGTCACAGTTGACAGAGGAGGAATTATTTACCTTGCTGAGACGGCTGTGGATCGGGCTGAATTCAGCCAATCTTTCAATCAATTGGTATCAGCTGGGAATGTAGACAAGGTTTGGATCAAAGGGGATTCATTAGCAACCTGGGGTGCAGGTGTAGATATAATGGCAACAGTCGCGGCCAGTGGGGTCTCCTTTTCCGTGGTGGCTGAGCAGCGTCCTAATAATTGATGATGCTAGCCAATCAGTACTCGACAAGCAGTTGGGTAAGGTGAGCAGAAGATCGATTGGGAGAGGGCCAGTTCTGAAATCTATCGGTATCCATATCTCAGTCACCTTGTTTGCCTGGTGGTCATCCGTGGCACAGGTCGCAGTGCCTGACTTCGTGGTATTCGAGATAGAGTTAATCTCTCCCCCTGCTGCTGAACTGGGAGAGCAGAGTTTGGCACCGCCAGAAGATCTTACAATTGAAACGCCACAAGAGTTGTCATTGTCAGAGGAGATTGAGGAGGTGGTAGTGACTGAGGAGGACACTCCTCCTGAAGAGGACCCCGTCGATGAGGAGTTGAATCTAGATGAAGAATCTGTTGAGCCTCCTCTGCCTATCACCGGCGTGGAGGCTGATCCAGAAATAGATAATCCAGGTGAGGATATTAACGTGCGAATGGAAGGCTTGAGACGTGATTATCCAGAGTACTACAACAACATAATACGTCAAATACAGCGTTGTTTTAGGTGGCGGGGAGAGGAGGAACTGGCGGCCAGTATCTACTTCGTAGTAAATCGAGATGGGTCCGTGACCAATGTTGATATTCGTGAATCTTCTAGGAATATCCCATTCGATATTGAAGCGATGGGGGCTGCGGAATGTGCGGGAAACGGAGATCGCCTTGGCCCACTACCTGAGACTATGCAATTTGAACAACTCGAAGTTGTCTTCAAATTTGATAAAAAACCAGGAGGCCAAGAAGGACTCGTGGATAAAAGGAACGGGACATGAAATCGTTGTCGTCCAAAGTCGGTACGATGAAAGCATTGTTAATCATGACAATGTATGGGTGTTTTCAAGAGGTCGGTAATTTGGATGCACAAGTCCAGGATTCAATTCCAGGGGTAACCTTAGGTCTTCTCTATGAGTCTGAATTCTATCCAGCGTTGGCAGTCCATCCGTTCAGAGGTGACAGAGATGCGGGTGAGATAGCTCGAGAAATCGAGACGATTATTGCCAATGACCTGCGCTATAGTGATCGATTTGAAGTCATGGACTCTATTCCCTTAGGATTAGTTGGCGAAGCTATAGATTATCAATTATGGGATCAGTTAGGTGCTGTTTGGTTGCTTTCTGGATCGGTACAGAGACAGGCAACCCAAAGTGTTGGTTTTATCTTAACTTTGGAACTACATGACATCGTATACGGCACAATTCATGAACAGGGGCGGTTTTGGTTGCCGAGTACAGAAGATCGTGATTTCCGAATGTCCGTCCATGCTGCCTCTGATCAATTACTCCAATGGATCTATGGAGAGCCAGGGATGGCTACCAGCCGTATTGCCTTCTCCCGCAGATCAGAAGATGGAAATCAAGAGCTTTATACAATCGATTCTGACGGGGAAAATTTTAGGCAAATTACTTCTTATGGGGACTTGACGATGTCGCCGACCTGGTCGCCTAATGGGGATAAGATCGCTTACACCTCGAGGAAGGGCACAGGGTTTCCTCGGATCTATGAATTGGACATGAAAAGTGGTGTAGAGAGGGCTCTTCCTTCTGAGAGACAAGGGGATTATATAACTCCTGTCTACAACCCGAATGGTCGAGAGATCGCTTTCTCAGTAACAGGAGGAAACAGGAGTGGGATTTTTCGTTACAATTGGTTGAGAGACTGCTGTCTGGTGCATATCAGTGGCGGACGTTGGGATGATCTTTCCCCTACCTATTCACCAGACGGGAAATTCATGGCGTTCAATTCCAATCGTTTGGGGACACCCTACCCACAGATTTTTGTGATGGCTGCGGGCGGTGGAGAGGCAGATTTGGTCTCTCCATATATTCATGGCCGTGAAGGATATTATACGTCTCCCGACTGGTCGCCATCGGGAGATTATCTGGCTTTTCATGGCAGAGTTGCCCGCAGGGGTCGATACCAGATCTTGGTAGCACAGATTGCGGACAGTGGTCGACGATTGAGGCAATTGACTAGAGAGGGAAATAATGAAGATCCGAGCTGGGCACCAGACGCGAGACATTTGGTTTTTGTGGGCACAAGAGATTGGGGGACTGGACTGATGGTGGTTGATACAGCTAGCGGAAAGATAAGGATGCTTCTTAGGGGTTTTGACGTTAGAGTGCCAGAATGGTCTCCATCCCTAAAGGAATCTTTAGGGGTTGGATCATTGCGTACTAGGCAGTAGATTCGTATATGAAGTTAAGGCATGCTTCTACTGGAAATGACAAACCGTAGTCTATGTGGTAGACTGGCTGTAGTTTAGCGTCTTGTTAGGACCAGTAGAATTGTACATAAGAACCATTTAAACATAGGACGGGCAATGAGGATCAAAGACCTAGCTTTTCCAGCCTTAGTGATGACATTTGTCTTGGGTGCATGTGGAGGATCAGAACCACCCCCACCCCCCCCTGCTCCCACAGGACCAACTCAGGCTGAGCTCGATGCGGCTCGTGCTGACTCTGTTGCTAGAGTTCGGGCGGAAGAGGCCCGTCAAAGGGAAGCAGAGCGCGGGGAACAAGAAAGACTCTCAGCTGCCAGAGACGAAGCACGATCAACTTTAGAAGATATGGTGAACTTTGACTACGATGAATCTGTGATTACCGGCGAAGCTGAGGCGATTCTGCGTAGAAAAATCCCCATCCTTCGCAGCAGTCCGACAGTACGCCTCCGCCTGGAAGGGCATGCCGATGAGCGTGGTTCAACTGAATACAACCTGGCTTTGGGTAGCCGACGTGCTGAAAGTGTCCGCGATTTCTTGTCTGGCTTTGGAATTGCTGCCGATAGACTGATGACGACCTCTTTTGGAGAGGAGCGTCCGTTGGTAAATAGCAGTGACGAAACAAGTTGGGCAGAAAACCGACGTGTTGAGTTTAGCATTTCCGGCGGTGAGATTGTGGTGAGCGAGGACGACGGTTCGTAACGGTAGAATTGATTCGGGCTGCTATATGACTACGGCCCCTTCTGCTAATTTCATATCTGTGTCTAGTCACAGTTCTGTTCTTAGGGGGAGGGGCCTAGTATTTGTGTTGTTGTTCATGGTCTCTGGTTGTGCCACTAAAGGAGACACTCGGCTACTGCAGGAGACTCTTGCTGAACAAAAAGTGGAGCAAGACTTTCAGTTGCTGATGATTTCTGAGGAGATCCAGGATTTAAAGGACTCACTCGAGGACCAACTCGAGGACCAATCTGACAGGCTATTGAACATTCGAGGGGACATAGGGCTGGATTTAACTAATATACAAGATCAACTATCCCGACTCTCTGTTTTGACAGGGCAGCTACAACGTTCGATGGTGACTCTTTCTGAACGACTTGCGGTTAATGGAAATCAAAACCCGGTCGGCTTCGGAACTGAAGACCTTTCGCCTGACATAGGGTCAGGCGATCGCGAATCCTCTATTACTCCTGAAGAAATCTATCAAGCAGCAATGGTTCAGTTTAATAGGGGTTCTTTTGGGACGGCTCGTAGGGCATTCGAAAGTTTTCTTATGGTCCATCCAGACCATCGGTTAGCACCTTCCGCACAGTTTTTTCTTGCCGATCTCCTGAGTCAGGAGAATTCACTGGATGAGGCGATTGAAGCATTTCTTCGTATCCTAGAGCTGTATCCTACTTCCGATAGGGTTCCTCAGGCTCTCTATCGGGTCGGTGAACTCTTTGTCATACAAGAAAATATTGAAGAAGCAATTAACCATCTCGAGAGGTTAATCACCACCTATCCTGACAGTGGGGCGGCGGAGCTAGCTCAGGAGCTTTTACAGGAAATCCGTTGATTGTTGTGCTGAGATTGTAAGTGCGTTGTCCTGACTGTGATGCCGCTGATAACCGGGTAGTAGATACTCGTGAGACCAGGGCTGGTCGTGCTGTGAGACGTCGTCGCGAATGTGGAATATGTGGGGTGCGGTTCACTACATATGAGCATATCGAAGATAGAGATCTGTCGGTCTGTAAGAACGATGGTAAGACTGAAACATTTGATCGAAGCAAGTTGTTGAGGAGTATGATGTTGGCATGTGCAAAGCGCTCTGTATCCCAGGATGAAATTGATCTTGCGGTAGATGCGATCGAGGACAAGCTGACTCGATCTCTAAGCTCTGAAATAGAAGCTTCTCAGATTGGGGAGATGGTGATGATGGCACTGGCCCCCTTGGATCGCGTGGCCTATGTCAGATTTGCTTCAGTATACCGCAATTTCAAAGATATCGGCGAATTCCAAGAGATGTTGAGTGATCTCGACGCTCAAGACCAAAAAGAACTAATTGCTGAGAACCAGGAGACTCTGCCCCTCTGATTCTATAAGATCTATGATAATTTACCTTTGTCTCTCATTTATATGATGACCTACTAGCTAGCGATTTTGATATTATGTCTAAAAAATCTAACTTAAGAGGAGAGATGCCGTTCTTAGATCATCTCGAAGAGCTCAGGTGGCGCATCTTGTGGAGTATAATTGCTCTCATAGTAGGTGTAGTCGTCGGGTTTCTCCTGGTACAACAGTTCTCTCTCCTAGATGTCTTGATAAGTCCCTACGAGGTGCTCATGGGGGAAGGGGAAAGGTTGAATTTTTTCTCTCCAACAGAACCTTTCTTTCTGATTCTAAAAGTTAGTTTTCTTGTTGGTTTCATTCTGGTCTCCCCTATTTTGATTTACCAAGTCTGGGCGTTTTTGTCACCTGCACTGGAAGCTCATGAAAAGCGTGTGATAATTCCAAGTCTTTATATGGGAGTAGTCCTTTTTTGGGCTGGAGTAGCGATGTCGTACTACTTGGCACTTCCGGTGACATTGAAGTTCCTCCTATTCTTTGGGGACGCTTATTTTGATCCTGTGGTACAGGCAGGACCATATTTGAATTTTGTTACTAAGTTGCTGTTAGCCTTTGGTATTCTCTTTGAGTTACCAGTTGTAATAATGATTCTTTCGGCTATGGGCTTGGTGACCCCCCAATTTCTCCGGTCTAAGAGAAGACATGCTATCGTCATAATCACAATACTGGCAAGTTTTCTCAGTCCAGGGGATGTTGTGACCGTTACTGTGATGATGATGGTACCATTAGTGGTTTTATATGAGTTTAGTATTCTCTTGTCGGTGATGATCTACCGTCGTCGGAAAGCGAAAGAAATAGGTGGTGATCCTCCGGAAGGAACCGTTAAGTCCCAGTGAGGAAAGGCTTCTCTTTTGTAAATTACTTATGGTTTTCTTTATCTGTTGTGAAACTGGTTTTCCTATTGTCCGTACTGAGTGTAAAACCAGTTCAAGCCCAACAGGTGGACAGTATAAGTACTGACTCTACTAGGGTCAGGGTTCTAGAACGGCTAGAGTTGCTAGCTAGGCCTCCGGGTATTGATTCCACACTTTTTGTCCCAGACTCATTACTGAGTTCACCCAGGATCATCGAGATGAGCAATGCTTTTTCTGAAGATGATTTTCTCAATCAATTATTAACTCTTCCCGAATATTCCATTGTACGATATTCGGGACAGCAGGCTCTTTTTGACGCACCAACTGAAAGATTAACTCTTTCCGGCACTGAAAACTCGCCTGCGGAGTTGCACCAAGATGGGATGTCTGTAATAGCAACAGATACGATTAATCTCACCGATTCACTTCTTTGGACTACGGGGGAAACTCTAACCGAAAGGTTAGGGCAAGAGCCGGTGCAGAGCACTGGAGTGATCTATGACGCAGGAAAAGAGCAGGGATCTGCTTTTGCAGCTAAGACAAGTCTGTCCGAAGGTGCTACTTGGATTATGTCTGGCGATCTTCCCGCTATTCTTCCTGACACTGTGTTCGGACACGATGTCATGTTTACTTCATGTGAAGAGACAGAGCCACACTATCATTTCTCAGCGGGCGAACTTAAAGCTGTTGGTGGAAACTGGCTTTTGGCTCGCAATGTGACGTTAAATTTTGCAGACGTTCCAGTGCTCTGGTTGCCATTCATATTCCAAAATACTGAGACGGGAAGGCACAGTGGTATTCTTACTCCAAGATTTGGAGTAAACGACATTGTGAGAACATCACGTGGACAAAGTAGAAGAGTTTCTAACCTTGGTTATTTTTGGGCAATTAATGATTATACGGATGCTACTGTCAGTGGTGACTGGTGGAGTGACAATTTTACCTCTCTGACAGGAAATTTTCGTTACAGGATAAATAAGAAATTCCTCAATGGTTCCACCAGTTTACGGCGTTATTGGAGAGTTAGTGGTGGGAGTGAGTTGTCATATGATACGAGACATTCATGGCAGTTGGACGAACGAAGTATGTTTAAGTTTTCAGCTCGCTATGCTTCTAGTTCTCAATTTGTGCGAGAAAATTCGTTTGACCCTAGGGAAGTCACCCAATCGATAAATTCGGAAGGTGGGTTCAATAGAAGGTTTAATTGGGGCAATTTTTCTTTAACGGCTAATCGGAGACAGTTTCTAAGCGATGATCGAGTAGAGATGACACTTCCAACAGCCAATGTTTCTTTGAAAAGTATTACTCTCTTCAAGTCACCGGCGAATCAAGCGAGATTTTACAGTAACCTTACCTGGTCCGGTAGTGGAAGATACACCCGAAGCTTAATTGACCGGCCAACACAAGCTGGCCAAGTTTTCATAGAGAATTCAGCTGACCAGGCACGGACGGCTGGAGAAGTTAGTAGTGCTTTCAATCTTGGAGCACTCTCTTGGGGACAGTCTCTGATGTTTAATGAAAAGATTGTTCGAGAAACTCCACTCATGCAGTCTGAAATACAAAGTCAAGAAGATTCTACTTCAAGCACTGTTTTTGACAAAACTACCGCGGATCTGTATTGGAATTCTAGTTTGGGATATCAACAACGATTAATAGGAACTACCACTCTTACGCCGAGTCTCCAAGTTTCTGGAGCACTTAAGCGGTCGAATGGAGATTCGGTAATGGAAGATTTTATCTCGGGACCTAAGCGATTATCCTTCGGGGCACGATTGAAGGGTGACATATATGGCTATTTTGGTGGGCTCCTAGGTTTTGAAGCGGTACGCCACAAAATATCCCCTTCGTTAAGCTATAGCTATGCTCCCCAGATATTGTCGTCTGATTTGCAGAGGACAGTTTTTGGTGCTTACGAAGGCAGTGCTCGCAACGTTGTAACTTTGGGTTTCAATCAAACTTTTGAGGCTAAGCGAAATGAGATGAGAGAGGAAGATGATCTAGATAGTACTAGAGGGTCAGATGGATTGCCGTCTATTTCGGATTCTCTCAATACAGAGTCTGTCATTGGCACCGGCCCGAGAAGACCTCCGCCATCCCGAGTGGTCAATCTATTAGGAATAAGCACCAGTATGTTAAACTATGATTTTGTTCGAGCTAATGAGACGGATAGCGGACTCATGGGGTTTACCACTACTCGAATCCAGAATCAGTTGAGTTCCGATCTTCTAAGAGGCCTCCAGATTTCAATGGAGCATGACTTGTTTGCTAATAGTGGTGAAGGGCTTCGGAGTTTTGATCCAGATTTATCACAACTAAATTTATCATTTTCTATGAATTCAAATTCTGGATTAATTCAAAGTATATACGGATTGCTAGGTGTGGCGGCGGGCACAGAGTCATCTTCGACTGAACTTCCCGAATCAAATTCTGAAGAGGGTTTCGATCCATTAAATCCTCTTCAAGATGGAACCTCTAATACAAGTCCAACTGATGAATCTAGTGTGATTCCCGGGGCCGGCTCTGCTGATATTAACTCAGAGGAAGGGCCAAATAACAATTTGAATCGACGGGGTCCTTCTTGGGAAACGAATTTCGCATATTCTTTGAGAAGAAGTAGACATTTAGATCATGTTGGCAGCCAACTTCTGCAGGTGGGATTGCGCCTGAAACCAACAGAAGAATGGGATTTGACCTGGAGGACAGCTTATGATATCGATATGGGGAGCTTTACAGATCATTCTATTCGGTTAGCGAGAAATTTACATCGTTGGGAAGCTCATTTCGATTTCGTACAGACTGTAACAGGCAACTGGAGTTTTCGGTTTGAGGTTGCTCTTACCGACAACAGAGATCTGAAATTTGACTATGACCAAAGAAGTACGGATTTTTCAGGTAGATATTAGTATCTTAATGATCACATGTTCTTTTAAACTGCTAATCCAGTAATCACCAAGGCTGGTTTTTGATGGACACCCCCCCCGAGACGTTGGCTACAGATGTCCCACTAGGAATGTTCTCTATTCAGGCTATTGTGGCAGAGCGTATCGAAGCGGTGCAGGAAGAGATAGGCAGAATCATAGTCTCGGATTTTGGTATGATAAAAGAAGTCAACGAGTGCTTATTATCGATGAAGGGGAAACTTTTTCGTCCGACTCTTGTTCTGTTGGCTAATGAGGTAGGCCAAAAGCCTTCCGAAGATGCTGTGACATTGGCAGCGCTGGTGGAATTGGTCCATCTGGCGACATTAGTACACGATGATGCAGTGGATCACAGTGTGCTGCGCAGAGGCCTCCCTACTGTCAATGCACTGTGGACTCACCAAGTGGCAGTGATCATGGGTGATTATCTATACAGCAGGTCTGTCAGCGAGCTGGTTCGAATGAAGAAATACTTAGCACTTTCAGTTTTGGCCAATGCCGCTAATCAAATGAGCATCGGGGAAATGAGGCAACTCACCTCTGTCGACGCTCTTGAATTTAGTGAGGAAGATTATAATCGCTTGATCGAGTGCAAAACCGCTTCGTTGATATCTGCAGCTTGTGAGATAGGCTCCTTAGACGGAGAGCCGCAGCACAGCCAATCTTTGGCAGAGTTTGGTCATAATTTGGGAATGGCGTTTCAGATAGCAGACGATCTTTTGGATTACAGAGGTGAAGAAGCAATTACAGGCAAACCTTCAGGCCAAGACTTAAGGGAACACAAAGTCACCCTTCCTTTAGTTGCATCACTGAGCCGGATGTCTAAGCTTGAGTTGAGAGAAACAAAAAGTTTTTTTACTTTGGTTGAGCCTACGGATACAGACATAGAAGAGATAGTGGGTGTTGTTCGTGCAAAAGGGGGATTAGCTTACGCAGAGAATCAAGCTAATCTATACGCTGAGCGTGCGAAGGAAATTCTGTGGACACTACCTACAAGTCCCGCTGTGACGGCTTTGGAAAATGCAGTTACCTACTCAGTAACAAGGAATCGTTAATAGTCATGGGTGTGAAACTAGGATTCTTATGTAAAAACTCAGATATATCTGAGTGTTGTTCGGAGAAGAAAGTGTATGTTGGGTAGCCATCATCGTAGGAGTAAAGTTCGCTTGATATGGACTTTGATTTTAGGATTAATGTTAGGAGGATTGTTCACGCGTTTGAGTCATGTATTCTTGCCACAGAGTGCTGCAAAGTCTTTTCTCACGACAGCTGTTGAGGCATCATTGGGACCACTGTCCATAGATTTACTTGCAGTGGCTTTTACGATTGGCCCTCTGTCACTAAGCTTGAATGTTTTGACACTGGTGGGAATTACTATTGTGACATTTATCGTTCGCTCTTGGATATAATTTAATTAGGGTTGCTTAAGGAGGTTCGTCATGGGATTAGGTGGGCTCGGAATGTGGGAGATGATTCTAATTTTTCTGGTCGTTTTACTTCTGTTTGGAGCAAAAAAACTTCCGGAGATTGGGTCGTCATTAGGAAAAGGAATCCGGGAATTCAAAGGATCAATTCGGGAAATCGAAAAAGAGGTGAAATCGGCTGGAGAGTCTGATAACGAATCCCTAGCTTCCTCTGGAACGAATCAAGAGCTTAGGACTTTGACCACCTCTGATGAAAGTCCCCATCAACAACATAATCAAACTTCCACAGAGGACGATTCTCAGCGAGTGGAGGTGGAAGAAGGTCAAGAAGCAGACTAAGAGATATCTCTTTAACTCACTTAGAAAACCAAGGGCATTTGTAGTTGCCCCGTATCAGCTGGATCAGCGTTCAGGACTTCGTCTCTTCTATCAATAATCTTTGACACGGACCTCAGGCTTTCAATCCACTCTTGGAGCCGTGTCTGTTGTGCCAGCTCAGTTAGCTGATTGCGGAGCGTCTCGTTTTCGGATTCGAATGTTAGGCTGTCGGCAGGGATGTGATCCAGCAACTGCAGTATAAACACGTTATTGTTAGCTTCGATTGCATCGCTGAATTCTCCTATATTTAGTCCGAATCCAGCTCCTGTCGCTGCGTTTAACCGTCCCAATCCTTGGGCGAAGTCGACACGTGTATACGGTCCGGTATTCTGTATTTCTAAGTCTAAATTTGATGCCATTTCATCTAAGGTTATTTCTTCATTGAGTTTGGATAGGGTTTCAGTTGCTTCATTTTTTCCAGCGTCAATCTTTTTTAAATTGAAAAGAATTTGTTCAATGGAAGGGGTGGCATCTTCCAGGCCCACTGTACGAGCCTCTTGAAGCTCAAGTAGTTCTAGTAGATAGAATGCTTGCCTAGTCTCGAACAGAGGGCTCACATCACCTTCAGATGCTTCCTCGAAAGCCCATTCAGATGCTTCTCCAACTTCTCCGGCACCAGCTATGAAGGAGAATTCGGGATTGAGTACCGATGTTCTTGTGGAAAGGTTGAGTGCTTCGCTTGCCTCCTCAAAACCTTGAGTTTCCCCCAGTTCCTCTAGAGAATCAGCTAGTATGAGTAGCTGCAGCTCTGAGTCGTCTGTTCGTCGGATAGGTACTAGTATGTGCCTGGCTTGGATACTGTCTCCAGATTGGTCCTGTATTTCGATGACATGAAAGCCGAATGAAGTCTGAATAGGGTTGGTGATCTCTCCCTTTTGTGCAGAGAATGCGGCTTCAGAGAACTCTGGAATCATTTGATCTTGGGTAAACCACCCTAACTCTCCGGAACCTCCCAGTAGATCCGGTCTATTAATAACGTCTTCAAAAGAGTTGCCATCGATAGAGTATCGGTGGGGGTAGGCGTCTTGTCCATTAGAACAGTTCTCTCGGTGGCTTGAGCAGGAACGGCAAACTCCTCCGGATTATTATTGTAGTAGTCCCTTATTTCCGCGCTGCTAACGTTCACCTCAGAATCAGGGATTCGTTGAATTGGATTGAACGCCATATACCTGACTGAAATCTCTTCGTTGCGATCTCGAAATTCATCCCAAAGAGCCGCTTCTGTCAGATAAATGTCGGAAGATACTTGACGAAGCAATTTTTCTGTTGGAAGAGCTCGTCTGTAAGCGGATTCAATCTGCAGGAGAAGCATTTGGTCAATTGTGGGTGAGGAAAGATAGGTTTGGTATTTTTGGATATCGAAGACACCATCTGTTTGAAAGGAAGGATTTGATAGGAATTCTGGAAGTGGACGGAAACGAACTGCAAGAAGGATCTCATCATCCGTTACTACGATCCCTCGCCTGGTGAGCTCTTGGCTTATTAGGACTAGGTCGACCACTTCGTCCCAGGCTGCATCTTCGATGTCTTTTATCTGTTGGGTTGTGACGGGATCTTCCTGTGAGTTTTGCACTTGATCGAATAGGCGTCGGTATGTTTGATTGAAATCATTGTAGAGTATAGATGTTCCGTTGACACTGCCGATTGCTCCATTCTGTATCCCCCCCTGTCCAGTAATGTCCATACCCCACTGGAATACCATTAATCCCACAAAGGCAGTCGCCGTGATCAACATGATCCATTTA
>DUCW01000027.1:1128-4162 GCA_012959595.1 Gemmatimonadota bacterium | reverse complement strand
GTCCCGCATTTGACGCATCATAGACCAACAGCTCCGAAAGGGGTTTGCGTGTTAGCAATTGTACTTTAATAGTTCCTTTAAGTGACTGGAAACTTAACTCTACTGAATCAGTCTCTCAACCTTTCTCGTTGACACCTTTTCTTAAGGATCGGTATCTTCTTTGTTGTGGCAAAACTTTAGTGAGAGGTGCCACGTTTGTAGAATATTATAAATTGTTAAAGATTAATACCTTAAAATTACCAATTAGAGAGGTCATAGGATGAGGATTGCAGTGATACACGGCCCGAATCTTCGCCTTTTGGGCAAGCGGGAACCGGAAGTATACGGTACAGCAACTTTGGCAGACATAGATGCTGATCTCCAGAAAATTGGTGAGACGCTCGGTACTGAGATTGAAAGTTTCCAGTCTAACTCAGAAGGGGAAATTCTCGATTATATAGAAGAGGCGAGTACTCGAGTGGATGGATTTTTGGTGAATCCTGGAGGCTTAACACATACAAGCGTGTCCTTTCGTGACGGATTAGTTGGGGTGGAGTTACCATTCGTGGAAATACATTTGTCCAACACTACTGCTAGGGAACGTTTCAGGCGGCATTCTTTTCTCGCACCTGTGGCGGTGGGGGTAGTTCTTGGTTTCGGTAGTGAAAGTTATCTTCTAGGGCTTAGGGGTTTAGTAACTCACATAGCTAATCGATAACTTTAATCGAACGGCTTCCTATATTATGGGTAATCACAATGGCTTCAACTGCAGATTTTAGAAATGGTTTGGTTTTAGAAATCAATGGTCAGTTTTGGACAATCACCTATTTCCAGCATGTTAAACCTGGAAAGGGCGGTGCCTTCGTAAGAACTAAACTCAAAAATGTTTTAAGCGGATCGGTTGTTGATAAAACTTATAGATCAGGAGAGAAGGTGGTAACAGTTAGATTGGAGCGCAGGCCAGTTTCTTACAGTTACTCAGATGGCCAACTGTACTACTTTATGGACCAAGAAAGCTATGAAATGATTCCTATTTCCGGGGAATTACTTGGAGCGGATCAACTCAAATACCTCAAAGAAAATATGGGATGTGAAGGGTTGGTTCATGACGGAGAAGTGATTAGCGTAGAGTTGCCTCAGTTCGTAGAGCTAGTGGTTTCTGAGACGGACCCGGGTTTACGCGGTGACACTGCACAGGGTGGCAGTAAGCCAGCGAAGCTAGAGACAGGAGCTTTGATCCAGGTCCCACTCTTCATTGAACAAGGGGATATTTTGAAAATTGATCGTACTGAAGATAAGTACCTGACCAGGGTTGCAGAATAATGATGGATCTGGATTTTCTGCGCAGTCTCATCGACATAGTTGAGGATAGTGGTTTAGACACCGTGGAATTAGAACATGACGGCACAAGGATCAAGTTAGTTAAGTCTTCTTCTGTAGAGCCCCGCTGGGTAGTGGACTCTTCTGGTCTCCCTAGTGATACTAACCCTCCACTATCCAGAGAAGATCCTGCCGATCAGATGATTCCTTCAAAGCTGGAAGCTGAAACTCAACAAGATCCTAGTCTAGTCGAGATCAAGTCTCCTATGGTGGGCACGTTGTATTCTTCACCCTCACCAGACACCGAGAGTTATGTGCAGGTTGGTTCACGGGTGAACCAAGGTGATATTTTGTGTATCTTGGAAGCTATGAAGCTCATGAACGAATTGGAATCTGAAGCTTCGGGTATGATTGAAGAAATCTGTGTTCAAAATGGAGAGCCCGTTCAGTACGGTCAGGTCCTGTTTCTGATTCGACCTAGTTGAATTCGTATAGGTTCTCTTGATAGGTATCGGATTTGCCACTCGTGAATATCCAGTAAAATAGATTTAGATGTGATTATTCCCGTTGAATAAGGTGACTGCTTGTTTAAGAAACTGTTAGTTGCGAATCGTGGCGAAATAGCTCTGCGCATCATCAGGGCTTGTCAGGAGCTTAGCATTAAGACTGTAGCGGTATATTCTGAACCTGATAGAGAATCGCTACCTGTCCGCTTTGCTGATGAGGCTGTCTGTATTGGCCCCGCCTCTCCTAGCGAGAGCTACCTCGATGTGGCCAGGATAATTGCGGCAGCAGAAATCACGGGGGCTGAAGCTATTCATCCGGGATATGGTTTCTTAGCTGAAAATGCGGAATTCAGTGAAATTTGTCGGCGCTCAGACATCGTTTTTATCGGTCCGAGTGCAGACCAGATCGAAGCGATGGGTGATAAAGCTACTGCTCGTGAGACGATGCAACGTATAGGGGTTCCAACTGTTCCGGGATCAGAAGGGTTAGTTGCTGATCTTGAAAGTGCTACCGGGATTGCTTGTGATATTGGATTTCCAGTAATGCTTAAAGCGTCTGCTGGCGGTGGTGGCAAAGGCCTGCGGATTGTTGAGAACGAAGGAGAATTGTCCAGGTTATTCCATACTACTAAGGCCGAGGCTAAAGCAACTTTTGGGATCTCGGATGTATACATTGAAAAATATGTGCCCGAGGTTCGACATGTGGAGATTCAAATTTTTGGAGACTCTCATGGTAAGGTGGTCCATTTAGGTGAGAGAGATTGCTCCACCCAGAGAAGACACCAGAAACTAATTGAAGAGTCTCCGTCGCCAGGTATGACTGCCAAGATGCGTGGAGAGATGGGAGAAGCTGCGGTAGCAGCAGGTAAAGGAATAGATTACGTGGGTGCTGGAACGGTAGAATTCCTACTAGACGAAGAATCTAATTTTTATTTCATTGAAATGAATACTCGTATTCAGGTAGAACATCCAGTTACTGAGGTGGTTACCGGATTGGACTTAGTTAAGGAGCAAGTGCGAGTAGCTTCGGGCGAGAAGCTTTCGTTTCCATCTGGGGGGCCATCCTTTCAGGGTCATGCTATTGAATTTCGTATAAATGCAGAAGATCCAGCCAAGAATTTTATGCCTAGCCCTGGGCGTATTAAAACTTTCCAACCACCAGGAGGTCCTGGAATAAGATTGGATACACATTTGTATGCAGGATATGAAGTGCCTCCATACTATGACTC
>DUCW01000027.1:0-1111 GCA_012959595.1 Gemmatimonadota bacterium | reverse complement strand
ATAGTGAGTGGAACCAATCGTGAGGAAGCGATAATGCGAGGAAGACATGCTCTGGACTCCTTCATAATTGAAGGAGTCCAGACCTCTATTCCGTTTCTTTCCCAGATAACAAGGGATCCTGAGTTTATAGCTGGAGGAGTCAACACTGGTTTCGTTGACGAATTCATGAAGCGATGGATTAAAGAATAATGCGGTTAAATCTAGTTCTAACTGTTTCGGGAGATTCCAGATCGGAGGTTGCGGACCAGACATCGGTAGTCATTGATGTACTAAGGACAGGAAGTTCTATTGTTCAAGCTATGGCCAACGGAGCACAAGAGATTTACCCTGCTGCTTCTACAGAAGAAGCTATAAGACTAGCATCATCTCTGGGACGTGAGGACTCGATGCTATGTGGCTCTTCTCGCTCTACGATGATAGAAGGCTTCGATATCGGCAATTCTCCTACCGAGTTTACACCTGAAAAAATACGGGGAAAACGCTTGGTGCTGAGTACTACTAACGGCACACGAGTTTTCCAATTGGTGGAAGGTTCTGCAAGTGTGTTAATCTGCTGCCTCATGAATCTCGGGGCGGTTGTAGACGAAGTGTTGGAGTCCGAATCTCTGACGATCGTATGTGCTGGATCAGAAGAAGGCATATCTCTGGAAGATACTATTTGTGCGGGTATGTTCATTAATCGCTTGTCCGAGGAATACAAAGTTGATCTCGTCTTGAACGATGCGGGGAGGTTGGCTAAGAATGCACAAGAACATTTTACGATTGATAAGGAATTCCTTGCGGGAACAGAAAGAGGGAAGAAACTTAGAGAAGGAGGGTTTGAGATGGATCTGGATCTTTGTTCTCAGCTCGACATTTACTCTGTGGTTCCGGAAATGAGAGAGAAAGTTGTGAGATTAATGAAGAAGGATTCGAATGGTCTCGGCTAAGCCCAAGTCGACGAAGAAGCCCAAGTCGACGAAGAAGCCCAAGTCGACGAAGAAGTCCAAGTCGACGGGTATTCTTCTAAGCAAAAAAGACAGAGAATTCCTAGAAGCACTGACCTTGTTTTCTCTTTCGTTATTCTTGCTGGGATCTTTCATCCCGGTTTCTGCAGTACGATTTCCCACCG
>DUCW01000026.1:4555-6532 GCA_012959595.1 Gemmatimonadota bacterium | reverse complement strand
CAAGATGAAGAATTTTGTAATCATCTGGGGTCAATACAGCACAATCCCCATCGTCCAGATATACAACATCCTTGGTGTGTTGAATGACACTGGAAACGTCTGAACCAGCCAAATTTTCTCCACTGTCTCCTATGCCTATGACCAGTGGACTTCCGTTGCGAGCGACAACGAGTTTGTTGGGGTCCCGACTGCTTATAGCCGCTATCCCGAAAGTTCCTTCTACTTGGTGGAGAGCACTAATCACCGCAGCTTCGAGAGTATCACTTTCTCTGTAGGCCTCGTCTATCAGGTGCACAACAGCCTCAGTATCGGTATCTGAATAGAACCGATACCCAGCCTCAATCAATCTTCTGCGAAGGTGAGCGGAATTTTCAATAATACCGTTGTGAACCAAGGATATATCCCCCGATTCATTAGAATGAGGATGGGCATTAAGAGTAGTAGGTGCACCATGCGTTGCCCAACGAGTATGGCCAATGCCACAAAAACCCCCAGGCATCTTGCCGAGAAGTTCAGCCTCCAGTTCCTTAAGCTTTCCAGCTTTCTTTACGGTGGATAAAGCATTGTCTGATCCCAAGACTGAAATACCCGCTGAGTCGTATCCCCTATACTCCAGACGACGAAGTCCCTCGAGGAGAATGGGACTTGCGTCTTTAAACCCTACGTAAGCGACTATACCGCACATTTTATAACTCCTCCGACATGCTGGATTCAGAGAAAATCATCGGACTTCCTCGAGATGGGCCGCTACTTCCTCCAGTAATTCCCCTACAACATCTTGATTACAAGCTTCTGCAATCAACCGAATTACTGGCTCTGTTCCGGACGGCCGGACATGTACCCATTTATTCTCCTCCGGCCAGGACATCCGTAAGCCATCAGTCTCATCTAATTGAGCTCCTAGCATCTCTGACTTTAAAACACTATATGCTTTGGGGAGGTTTTCTCTTGGAAAATTTACTTTCTTTTTTTGTATCGTATAGCGAGGCCACTTAGCAACAGATTCTGAAAGTGAACTGCTCACCTCCAGAAGGTTCTGTAAGATCAGCACTGCTGCCACAGGAGCATCTCGCGTATAATGGAGTTCTGGAAGGATTACACCACCATTACCCTCTCCACCTACTACAGCACTCTGCCTTTGCATACCACGTACTACATTGATTTCCCCCACAGCTGTGCGGATCAATTCACCTCCGTGATGCTTGACCACATCCTCCAGAACCTGGCTAGTAGACAAATTAGTCACAACAGTTCCAGGTGAATGTCGCAGTACGACATCTGTAGCAAAAGCCAAAGTTAGATCTTCACCTAAGGGTTCCCCGTATTCGTCCACCAAGGCGAGGCGATCGACATCTGGGTCAACTGCAAACCCGACTTCAGCACCCGTAGATCTTACCAGATGACTCAATTCTGTCAGATTTTGTGCGGTCGGCTCAGGGTCTCTTGGGAACATACCATCCGCTTCGGTATGAATTGCTATGACTTCACACCCGAGAGCTTCGAGTAATGTCGGCATAATGACCCCGCCTGCTCCTCGGACACAGTCCAAGGCGACTTTGAATCCGCGCTCTCGCAGCCCTTGCGTATCTACCACTGAAAGCTCCAGAATCTCCGCAATATGTCTGTCGCAAGCATCCTCGTCTGATTGATAATTTCCCAAAGCGTCCCAACCAGAGACACCATCCCTGCTATCTTCAGAAATAGAACTCAGAAAAGCAGTCATTGCCTCAGAGTCTAGGAAACTCCCCTCGTGAGAAACCAATTTAAGTGCATTCCACTGTGCTGGGTTATGACTCGCAGAAATGACTATTCCTCCGACAGCTCCCATTCTTTCCACAGCGAGCATGGCGGTCGGTGTAGCGATTACTCCAAGGTCTAAAACATCGCAACCTCTGGAGATAATACCAGCACATACTGCCTTAGAAAACATTTCCCCAGACGTCCTAGAATCCCTAGCAACCACTATGGTTCTACGGG
>DUCW01000026.1:0-4509 GCA_012959595.1 Gemmatimonadota bacterium | reverse complement strand
AAGTGAAAGCTCCAGCCAATTGACAGACGAGCTCTGGGGTCAAGGGATCACCTACTCGACCACGAAAACCCGATACGCTAACCATCAGACCTTCGGGGATTCTTAAAGTCATATTTTGTTTGTTTGGAGTTAAAAAAGTATTAAACTAGTCTGACATCTACCTACAACACTACCAATATTGCCATTCGACCTCAACGACTGGCCGTAGCAAAGTGACGGTTGGTTTCACTACATTCCAACTAAGTAGTTGTCCTCTTTTGCATAGATGGTAAACACTGCGAGCATACAAACGATGAAAAAGCTGAACAAGAATCTCCGCTTTGGGACACTGAGCATACACGCTGGTCAAGAACCTGATCCCACTACTGGAGCAATCATTACGCCTATCTTTCAAACCTCTACCTTTGTTCAACCAGGGGTTGCGGAACCGATAGATGGATACGACTACGCCAGAGTCAAAAACCCTACTTGTGAAGCCTTAGAAGGAAATTTTGCAGCTCTAGAAAAAGGAGAACATGGAATAGCGTTCTCCAGCGGACTAGCCGCTATTGAGGCTGTAGTGAAATGCTTCTCTGCAGGAGATCACGTGATCTGCGAAGAGAATACTTATGGCGGAGTCACTCGGCTTTTCACAAAAGTCCTTTCTAACTTAGGCCTAGATTTTTCTTTTGTAGACACTCGGGATGCAAATAAGGTCCAGCAAGCCATGCGACCAAGCACACGCCTTGTCCATGTGGAAACTCCAACAAACCCGATGATGAGAATCTGTGATCTCGAAGCTATGGCAGAGATAACTAGAGATGCCAACACCTTACTGATGGTGGACAATACATTTGCTTCTCCGTATAACCAACAGCCATTAACACTAGGTGCAGACATTGCCGTCCATTCTTCCACAAAATATTTGAATGGTCACTCTGATATTATTGGCGGACTACTAGCAACAAACGATTCAGATCTGGCCGATCACATCCGGTTTGTAAGAAAATCCACAGGTGGCGTACCGGGGCCAATGGACGCATGGCTCTGCCTCAGAGGAACAAAAACTTTGCACATACGGATGGAACGCCACAATCAAAATGGATTGGCTGTCGCTCATTATCTGGAAAGCCACAAGGCAATAAAGCAAGTAATCTATCCTGGACTCGATTCTCACCCTCAATACGAACTAGCTAAGAAGCAGATGTCTGGCTTCAGTGGTATGGTGTCAATCGATCTTGGAAACCCTCAAACCGCCAGAACATTTGCAGAGAGCACTCGTATTTTTCAGCTGGCAGAAAGCCTTGGTGGCGTTGAATCCCTAATCAGTGTGCCTGCTCTACAAACTCACGCTTCGGTCCCAGCTGATCTAAGGGAACAAATGGGAGTCACAGAAGGGCTCGTCAGGCTTTCAGTCGGAATTGAGGATATCGATGACCTCATGGAGGACATAGAACAGGCACTGCCCTGATTCTAACCATCAGCAGGAATCGACTGAATCGTTACCCTGCCACGAGAAGGTTTACAAGAAGACCAAAAAGAGGTCCAGATTAACTACTTCGGGTCCTCTTACAGCAGAATTTTATACTCATCGACAGGAAAACTCACTCACACTCAAAAGCCCATATATTCTCATTTACAGCAATATCTGAAAGCAAAACTTGCTTCATAGTTTTCTCTCTGATTTGGTGTTATAGTGCGATCTATGAATATAATCTCTGGCATAATGAAAGCTCGGTTATAAGCCTAAGATTACAACGTATCATAGTTCTTTCTAACCAAAAAAATATGGAATGTTTCGATGAGAATCCTCATTGTCGGAAATGGCGGAAGAGAGCATGCCCTGGCCTGGAAAATCAGGAAAGACTCTCCCACCTCTGAAATTTTTTCTACACGACCTAATGGAGGGATGGCGATTGAATCCAAGCCCCTAGACATCTCTCCTGGAGACATCACATCAATTGCCGAATGGTCCTCTAGCCACGAAGTAGATCTCGTTATTGTCGGTCCAGAAGGACCTCTAGCGTCAGGAATGGTTGATCTTCTAAGCACTAAAGGAATTCCAGCATTTGGCCCCAGTATGGCCGCAACACGTATCGAATCTAGCAAGAGTTACGCCAAGCACTTGATGGTTCGGTCAGGGATCCCCACAGCTGAGTTTAAGTCCTTTACAAACTACGTCGATGCACTCTCCTACATTCGTAAACGAGGTGGTGCAATGGTAGTAAAAGCTTCAGGCTGGTGGAAAAGGGGCTATAGTCTGTCAGGATGTCGAGGAAGCAGCACAAGCCCTGAGTGATATTATGACAGAATCAACATTTGGAAGAGCAGGAAAAGAAGTCGTCATCGAAGAATTCATGGAAGGAGAAGAGTTGTCTGTATTCGCTCTATCCGATGGAACAAACTCATGTCTTATGCTCCCATCTCAAGACCACAAACGGATAGGTGTAGGAGATACGGGACCCAACACTGGGGGCATGGGGGCTTATGCTCCCATCTCAATCGCCACAGATGCACTCTTGGAGCAAGTACAGGATCAGATCATCCAACCTACACTATGGGCTTTAACCAAGGATGATTCAAAGTTTCGAGGTTTGCTCTACGCGGGAATAATGATCACGGATTCTGGTCCCAAAGTCGTCGAGTTCAACTGCCGTTTTGGTGATCCAGAAACCCAAGTAGTCTTGCCCCTACTGGATAGTAGCCTGCTGGATCCAATGATTGAAATAGCCAATGGCGCGAGTATCTCAGGATTCAAGCTCGATTGGAGTGAAAAGGCAGGTGTAACCACTGTTCTGGCATCGGCAGGATATCCAGGTGACTACGCCAAGGGCTTGCCTATTCAGATACCAGAAAATTTTACCGCCGACCCAGAAGCTCTGATTTTTCATGCTGGAACCTCCATGAGTTCTTCTGGTCTTGTGACTTCAGGTGGAAGAGTGCTAGCAACAACCGCTATCGCAGACACCTTGAGTGCAGCGTCACTTAAGAGCCTAGAACTCTCAGAGAGCATACAGTTCCAAGGGAAACAATTCAGGAAAGATATAGGATGGAGAGAACTCTCTCGCTCCAATACTGCACTTCCTTGAGCTTCCAACGAGACCATGCCTGAATTACCAGAAGTAGAAACCATCGTCAGGGATCTTAGGCTGATAGTACCCCAAAGAACCATCAAAGCCGTTCGAGTATTACGACCCAATGTAGTTCAAGGAACTGAGGAAACCTTCATATCCACACTCATCGGAAAAACTTTCAGGTCTATCTCCCGCAGAGGTAAGAATATTGTATCCCACATGAGTCACGACTATGTACTGGTTATAAACCTCGGAATGACTGGGCGCCTGGCACTCGACACTGACAATTCTGCTCTAACACACCCAGCCGTCCAATTTCAACTCGACCGTGGGAGACCGTTGGTTTACGATGACATCCGTCGCTTCGGAAAATTACGACTTTTCAAAGAACCAGACTGGGAAAGTCAGTCGGATCGATTAGGGCCAGAGCCGCTATCTCCAGATTATACATATACAGATTTATATGAGAAATTAGCTTCATCCTCTTCTCCAGTACGTTCCTGGCTCTTAAACCAAAAAAACTTAGCTGGAGTAGGAAACATTTATGCGAACGAAGCTCTGCATCTTGCTGGTGTACATCCACGGCGACCATCCAACAATCTTACCGAACCAGAATCAAAATTACTTCACCAATCACTAAAAACCATACTATACAGTGCAATTGAAAACCGTGGGACTACACTCCGAAACTACCGAGACACATCTGGTTTGCGAGGGAGAAACAAACCGAACCTTAAAGTCTACGGTCGCCATGAGCAAGCCTGTTTTAGTTGTAAGTCTTTAGTGGAGAGAATAGTTTTTTCCAATCGTTCTGCATTCTTTTGTCCTGATTGTCAGAGATAGTTAAATAATGCCATTTTTCTTGATATTCATATTCATAGTTCTTCTACCACAGTGCCACGGAGAAGCACAAACTCAAGAAGTCACTGCTCTTCCTGTTACCGAATATCAACTGGAAAATGGAATGCGGTTTCTGATACTGGAAAAATCGGAATCTCCGACTGTTTCATTCGTTCTTCAATATCGAGTTGGTGGAATAGATGACAAAACTGGAAGTACTGGGACATCTCATCTCCTCGAACATCTGCTCTTCAAGGGCACTCACACCATAGGTACTCTAGACCCAGAGAAAGAGACGTTCCTTCTGGATCGAATGGACCTCCTAGAGGACTCCATCGTTATATTAGAAGAAAAAAACCCTACATCTCCAGTAATAGTCGACCTTAAAAAAGATATCCTCCAAATAGAAGAACGGGCTAAAATTTATGTTGTAGCAAACGAATTCGAAGGTATCCTTACTAGAAACGGAGCTAGAGGACTCAACGCAAGCACCGATTCCGAATCAACCAAATATTATCTTGAACTTCCTTCGAATCGAGCTGAACTCTGGTTTATGCTTGAATCCGAAAGAATGACACAACCCATCTTCAGAGAATTTTACACTGAGAGAGATGTG
>DUCW01000025.1:9238-37829 GCA_012959595.1 Gemmatimonadota bacterium | reverse complement strand
TTATTGTGGGCCAAGATGGAAGCCCGAGCCAATGGCCTGTCTGCACTCCGGCTACGAGGACATCCCGAAACAGCTCCAGGATGTAGCTATGAAACCTAGGCCAGCCGTTCCACTAAAGGACAGCCGCCCCTGAGACGGGCTCCAGGAATTTATGCTAACGAGCGGGAAGGTTGCTGGATTTTCTACCCCTCGGGCCGTGTGGTTGCTTCATTGAACCGACTTAGCCGTTTTAGAATCTGGCCCAGCCAGGCATAATGTCAGGGTTGATGTCGAAGATGGCTTGACCAATGAAATAGAAGGTCATGGCTACTACGACGACACCTATGATGTTAAGCCAAACCCCGATCCTGGCCATGTCCGGTACCCGCACCCGGTTACTTCCAAAGATGATGGCCTTAATCGTAATATAGAATACAGAACAGAACGTATTCCTAAATTAAGTGACCTTGCTGAATCTGGTAATTTAGAACAGGACGCAGAAATTGTAGCTGGGATCATAAGCATAAAGGGGTGTAATCCAGTCGCCACAGCCACCGCAGCTAATATGGGCAGAATCATTTCTGTGGTGGCGGTGTTCGACGTTACTTCGGTGAGGAAGGTCATCGAGAAACAAATAAGAGCAACCAGAAGGAAGGGAGGCAGGCCTGCGAATACAGACAGCTTGCTTCCTAAAAGAGAGGCAAGCCCACTGACCACAAAACCATGAGCTAAAGCAAAGCCGCCCCCGAAAAGTAGAACAATGTTCCAGGGGAGCTTAGGGATCAGTTCTCCGTCTGCAAGAAACCCCGAAGTGCTTTCTGGGGTGCGATTTGGAATCAAAAAGAAAAGGGTGGCCATGGTGATTGCAATGGTGCCATCATCGATCAGTTCTGGGAAAGGGAGAAAGCTGGACCACCCGGGTATAGTTGTAAATCCAAGGTTAATGGGGACACGAAAAACCCAAAGTAGTACTGTCAAAGCAAAAACCGAGAGAACGGCTTTCTCCTCATAAGATACAGGGCCCAAGAGGGCTTTCTGGTTTTGGACAATAGAACTATCGACCTTGACTTGGTCGGGAACTTTAAAGAAAACTTTAGTTATTAAGACCCATGCAACGGCGAGCAGTACAGTAGACGCAGGAAGAGCCATTGTTAACCATTGGCCAAACGAGACCACGGGGCCTTCTGGAAAAGAGATCTGTGAAATTCTGGAAAAAGCCAGGTTTGGGGGGGTGCCGACCAGCGTAGAGATTCCCCCTATTGAACACGCATATCCTATACCTAGCATTACACCGGTAGAAAATCCTTTTGTCTCGCTGGGACGAAATTGTTTTTCCAGCTCTAGAATCACGGACAAGCCAATAGGGAGCATCATAGTCGCAGTGGCGGTGTTCGAAATCCACATAGACAGGAAAGCAGATGCTAGCATGAAGCCTAGCACTATTTTAGAGGGTCCTCCTCCGACAGCAGCTATGATCGTCAATGCTATTCGACGATGTAGGTTCCATTTTTGCATTACAAGGGCAATGATGAATCCGCCAATAAAAAGTACTATGGTACTGTTGAAATAGACGGAGGCTATGTTCGCCCCCCGTTCTATTCCAAGGACTGGATACAGGATCAATGGAATGAGTGCAGTAGCGAAAAGCGGGACGGCTTCGGTAAGCCACCAGGTTGCCATCAGAAGGGCTATGCCAGCCATGGTGGTAGTTTTCGAGTTTGGTGGGCCCAGGTCAGCAAAGAAGACTACAAGGAAGAAGAGAGTAGGGCCCAGAAGTAGTCCTACTTTTTTCATGGCAGCTTTCCCTGTGCGTGTCGTTTTTTGACGGTTGGCCTTAGGCACTATGTCGCTCACGGAAGAAATTCGTATCAACCGATGGCTTTATGCAAGGGATTGGAGTTAAATTTCCTTTATGAATACAGATGAAAGACACCTGGTCAGCCCTGAAAAATCAGCCTCACAAGCTACCCAGCTGATGATGCCTGGAGATGTCAACAACTTAGGACATGTTTTCGGCGGGGTGGTCCTTTCTCTTGTTGATAGAGCTGCCGCGGTAACAGCCATGAGGCATGCCAGGGGTCCTTGTGTGACGGTTTCCATAGATAAGGTCGATTTTAAAGAGCCCATCTACTCGGGAGAGCTGGTTACCTGTAGTGCTCGAATTAACTTTGTTGGAAGGACATCCATGGAAGTAGGAGTAAAAGTGGTGGCTGAGCATCCCATAACTGGAGTGACAAGGCATACCAATGACTGCTTCCTGACTTTTGTGGCGGTCGGTGAAAACAGCAGGCCTGTAAGGGTCCCGGGGTTACAGCTGTCTACAGAAGAAGACAAGCGGAGATTTGATGAGGGGAGCCGCCGCCGACAGGCAAGAAAGGAGCTGGCAGACGAATTGGGTTAGTCGAAGGCTAGCCAGAACGGAGAAATATATGTGTTTAGCTTTAGGGGTCGTAGCTCCAGACTTTGAGCTTCCCGTTGTTTTCGGAGGCGACACCGTGCGACTGGAGGACTACAAGGGGAAAAATTTCGTGGTCATCCTTCTCCCCCCATTAGCTTTTTCTTCGGCATGCACTTCTCAAATGTGTTCAGTCGCTGAGAATTACTCTCGGTGGGAGGAGTTGGGGGCAGAGGTTATCGGGATCAGTACAGACTCTCCATATGTGAACCAGAAATTTGCCGAGGAATGTGGGGCTTCTTTCCCCATCGCTTCAGATGATAATAAGATAGTGTCAAGCGAATATAAGGGTCTCTTGGAAGAAGTGATTGAAACTATAGAGGGGGGCGGTTTGAGATGAAGGGGGTCGCTTTTGACGTGAGCATCCCGGGATTTGTCATGGCGAAGACGGCCGGAAAACTGATGGACTCAGCTTTTTTTGGGCCTTTGAGTGGTTTAAGGATGCAAGACCTTCCGGAACCAGATCTTCCTGGTCCTGATTGGGTCAAGGTAGAGGTGATACAGAGTGGTGTTTGCGGGAGCGACATTGGTTGCCTGACATACTCTGCAAGTCCAGCTATGGAGCCGTTTGGATCTTTTCCAGCCGTTTTGGGCCACGAAATTGTTGGAAGGGTGAAATTGGCAGGGGAGGGTGTAGAAGAGCTTGCCTGCGGCCAAAGAGTTACGATAGACCCCATGATATCTTGTGAGACTAGAGGATATGAGCGTTCTGACTTTTGCCCTTCTTGCTCTAGCGGCCTCCACTGTACTTGCGAGAGAGCTGGAGAAAAAGGTCTAACAACGGTAAATGGAAAAATCTTAGCCCCAGGAGTAACAATCGGTTACCACAGAGATCTGCCAGGAGGATGGGGGGAGACCGTGCTGGCTCACAAATCTCAAGTTTTTGCCGTCGATGATAAAGTTTCAGACGATACGGCTGTTCTGATAGAGCCATTTTCCATTGCCATGCACGCAGTTTTAGGAACAGTGCCCCACCCAGAAGCACCTGTGCTGGTTCTAGGCAGTGGCACTATCGCCTTAGCAACCATTTGGGCCCTAAGAGCCACTGGGCATGAGGGGTTAATTCTCAGCCAAGTAAAAAGAGAACACGAGAAACAAATGGCTCAAAAAATGGGGGCTACGGAAGTCGTTTTTCCTGGCCAAGATGCCACTAAAGCCCTCTTAAAAACGGGTGCTATGGAGTACAAGCCTATCATCGGTGAAGAAGTTTTCTCTGGGGGAGGATTCGCAGCGGTTTATGACTGTGTAGGAAACACTCAAAGCTTAGCTCAATCCATGAAGTTTAGTTCGCCGAGGGGCAAGGTAGCCGTGATTGGCTGTGTGGGGAAAACAAGAAATATGGATCTTACTATGTTATGGGCCAGGGAGCTGAAAGTCCAAGGGTTTGTGGGTTATGGGCTGGAAGAATGGGAGGGAGAAAGATGCCACACATTTGAAGTGGTCCAGAGTCTTCTTGGGAGAACAAGAAATACTATAGAAGAAATCGTCACGCACAAGTTTCCCCTGGAGGACTACTACAAAGCCCTTAAGACCTCTGGAAACCACAGGGAAAGCGGGGCTATTAAAGTGCTTCTTCAAGCCAGAGGGTAGTATCCTCAGGTGGGAGGTAGAGAAGAACCTTCCGGCCTACAAGGGAAAAGAAAGTATTCCTTCTTGGATTGTATCTGTTGTCGCCTTTCCCGTTATCTCGACTCCTTCTATCTCTAGCAACGTCGTCTTTCTCTGTAGGTTCTCCGTTGAGTTGCCAGCATACCCCCCGAGGGTTCCGTCACTCCTGATCACCCGGTGGCATGGTAGGATCACCGGTATAGGGTTCGCCTTCAGGGCTTGTCCAACCGATCGAGAGGCCTGAGGCTCACCCAAGGCCTCAGCAATGTCTTTGTAGGACGCCAGGTGCCCATAAGGTATATTGCGGAGCTGTTCAATGACACGTAGTTGAAAGCGAGTGCGGCTTGATAGATCAAGCCGCAAGTTGAAATCTCTCAGCTTGCCAGAAAAATACAGTTCCAGTTGTTCGATAGCTTCTCGTAATACCTTGTTGTCGGTGGGATTGGGTGGGCCTGCAAGCTGGGAACCGTCCTTCTCAAAGCTCAGCTTCTTAATGCCGTTAGCTCCCGTCCAGATTCTTATAGTTCCTACTGGGGTGTCACGGATCGTCGCACCGTGAATCTGGCCGCCTTCTCTGTCATTCATTAGTCACCACCTCTTCTTCAAGGGCTAATTCTTATCAAATTCAGATGGTCTTTCTAAGGCGTTTTGGAAGGCGTCACAAACCAGAAGGGCGCACCGGACCTTTAGTGGGAATTTTCGAACACCTTGGAAAGCAAGCAAGTTACCCATTAAGGCTTCGTCTGGTTCCACTATCGATGAGTTCATCATTCCTGTGAACTGGCTGATCAGAAGTGATGCCACTTTTAGGCTAAGGCCACGTAACCGAGCCGAGAGCATTGAGGCTGCGGCTTGTGAGATAGAGCATCCTTTTCCTCCAAAGCTTATGTCTTCGATCGTGCCATTGTCAAAGTTCATCTGTAAGGTGATTTCATCTCCACACATAGGGTTTGTAGCTCGACCTTCTGAGTCGTAGTTCTCAAGGGGGATCTTGTTCCTGGGGTTGCGGGAATGGTCCAGTATCAACTGTTGGTGAAGGGAAGTGATGCTGTTCATATTCAAGAAGCGAAGATTCTGTTTACTGAATTTAGGCCTGATACCAGCCTGTCGACGTCACCATATGTATTATAGAGATAAAAGCTCGCCCGAGCGGTCACAGAAACCCCTAGGTGTTCCATGACAAGTTGTGCGCAGTGATGCCCAACTCTGACAGCAACCCCCTCAGCATCAAGTATCGTAGAAACATCGAGGGGGTGGATGCTACCCAATTGAAAGGAAATCACAGAGGATCTGAGGCTTTGGTCGGAGGGCCCAAAGATTTTCATGTCTTCGATGGTGTCCAGTTGCTCAAGTGCGTACGCCAGGAGGTTTCGCTCGTGCTCCTTTATGGCTGCAAAGCCAATCTCTTCGAGAAAATCAGCTGCTGTGGCCAGTACAATAGCTCCAGCAATATTGGGAGTGCCCGCTTCAAATTTATGGGGTAGATCGGCCCAAGTGCTGCGGTCCCTTTGAACGAGTTTGATCATTTCACCCCCTCCCTGGTAGGGGGGCATTGCGTCTAGGATTTCTTTGCGCCCCCACAGAACACCAATTCCAGTTGGCCCACACATTTTATGGCCCGAAAAGACATAAAAATCACAATCCATCAGGCCAACGTTGATGGCCCGATGAGGAACAGCTTGAGCACCATCAACTAGCACGAGAGAGCCAACGGATCGAGCTCGAGAAATGATTTGTTCTAATGGGTTGATCGTACCGAGGGAGTTTGAAACCTGGGTACACGCAACAATTTTAGTGTTTTTCCCACAAAGCTCTTCTAGGTTTTCCAGGTCCAGGTGGCCCTCAGCGTCCATTTCGATGTAACGAATTTTGGCCCCTGTCCTCTCGGCAAGGAGTTGCCAGGGAACAATATTAGAGTGGTGTTCCATTGTTGTTAACAGGATTTCATCGTTGACGGATAAATTCTTCAGGCCCCAGCTGTTTGCTACTAGGTTTATTCCTTCTGTTGTTCCTCTTGTCCAGATTATTTCTTCTGGGGATTCGGCCCCGATGAACTGTGCCATCCGATTCCTAGCGTTTTCATATGCTTCTGTTGCTCGTCGGCTAAGCTCGTATATACCGCGGTGCACATTTGAATTGTTTTTTCTGTAGTAAGTCTCCAATGCTTCTATGACGCAAATAGGCTTCTGGGAAGTAGCTGCGTTGTCCAGGTATACCAACGGCTTGTCCGACACGGTTTGGGAGAGGGTCGGAAAGAGTGCCTTGATAGCTTCGGGGTCAAATAGTTCAGACTTCTCTAACATAGAGTTTTAGTGTTGAAGTTATCCTACAACTTGAACGTAGATGTCTCCGTCCCTAATGTCGACACTAAAGGTGGCTACTGGTTTAATTCCAGGTAATGCCCTGGCAGCCCCAGAACATACACTAAATCTGGCACCATGATAAATGCATTCCACCTGATCATCTTCAAGGTAGCCATCGGACAAGGGGAGTTCCTGGTGGGAACATTGGTCTTCAAGTGCGTAAATGGTTCCATCTACATTAGCTAGAACGATCCCCAGGCCATCTACCCGGACACCGAAAAGGTTGCCAGGGGGACACTGGTCTACAGTTGCTACTAGGGTCCAACCCTGGGGGGCTTCCTGTTCAACCATGGTGCAGTTTTTGCTCAACCGCATCTGTTACGTTCTTCACTACTCTCTTGAACGCACCCCGTGGTAATCTGGTCAGCACATCTCCAAGAAACCCAAGTACGACCAATCTTTCGGCTTGCTGTCGAGAGGACCCTCTACTAAGCAGATAAAAAACTGCTTCAGGGTCTAGTTGGCCCACCGTTGACCCATGAGAACACCTGACATCGTCCGCCTCAATTTCTAGGTTGGGTAGCGAGTCTGCCCGGGCTTTGTCGGACAGGAGAAGAGTTCTGTTTGTCTGATAGGCGTCTGTTTGCTGAGCCTCTCTACCTACCCGGATGATGCCCCTAAACGCGGCCCGAGCACTTCCGTCCAGTGCACCTTTGTATAGAAGATCGCTTCCAGTATGGGGGGCCAAGTGATCCTGGCTGGTATTATGGTCAAAATGTTGATTCTCATCCCCGAAATATAAGCCCAGCAACTTGCTGTTAGCCCCAGGTTCAAGTAGCTGAGTGTTTAGGTCTAGTCGGCTCAACGATGCGCCGAGGGTGACCTTTAGGGTGTTAACGGAAGCGTCACGATGTACTAAGGATTTTTGGGCGGCTTGAAAAAAGATGCCCCGGCCAAGGTTTTGGACTGACACAAAATCTACAGTGGCGTTCTTTTGGGCGATAATTTCTACTGCTGATGACACAAATCTTTTGTTGTTGAAATCATCAGAGCGGAATTCTTCAACGTAGGAAATGTGGCTCCCTTCTTCGGCTATGATCAAAGTTCTGGTACACACAACCTGATTATTGTCCACTAAATGGTGTTTTCCTCTGATGGGCATTTCAATACGCACATTCTTTGGCACGTAAATAATAATACCGTCTGTCCACAACGCTGCATTGAGGGCCTGGAACTTGCCAGATTCCGGGGGCAGGATATGACTACAGAGGTTGGCTTGTATAATCTCTTGATGTTTTTCATGTGTGGTATTTTGCAGAGAGTCTAAACCAACCCCTTGGCTTTCCATTGCTGGAGTCAGTTGTATGTTGGTCACTAAGCCGCCTGTAAACTGGACTCGTCCAGCCGTATTTATTGGGTCGGTCAGGCTCTCTCTAGCCGGCTTTTTAGTCGAGGTCTCTGGGTTCGCCTCCAGGCCGAAGTTTTCTAATGGAAATAGCTTCGAAAGGTCTGTATAACGCCACTCTTCAGATTTGGTCGTGGGGGTGGGGGTGCTTTGATAAATAGACCAAGCACGAGAACGACTTTCGTTTAACCAACTATTGTAGTTGGAATAGTCGGCCATTATTCTTCCTGGCCCCCTAGGTTTGAGGGCAAGGTGTGACGATAGAACAGCTGATTCATTATTTTACCCTACTGATCCTTCCATCTCCAACTCAATCAGTCGATTCAGCTCTACTGCGTACTCGAGGGGAAGCTCTTTGGCGATTGGCTCTAGGAATCCCCGGACTACTAGAGCCATGGCCTCCTCTTCAGAGAGTCCCCGGTTCTTCAGATAGAAAAGCTGCTCGTCTCCGACTTTAGATACAGTCGCTTCGTGCCCCACAGTCGCACATTTTTCATCAACTTCGATGTACGGATAGGTGTCGGTTCTGGAGGTTTCGTTGATCAGCAGTGCGTCACACTCAACGTTCGATCGAGAACCCGTAGCACCTTCAAGAACTTTACACAGTCCTCGATAGGATGATCGTCCGTCTTCTTTGCTGATGGACTTGGATATTATGGAAGATGTTGTGTTTTCAGCTGCGTGCACGACTTTGCCACCCGTGTCTTGGTGTTGACCAGAGCCGGCGTATGCTATCGACATTATAGACCCGTGTGCACCTCTCCCCATCAGATAGCAGGAAGGATATTTCATCGTCAGTTTAGAGCCAAGATTTCCATCCAACCATTCCATCGTAGCATTTTCTTGTACCACTGCTCTTTGCGTTACAAGATTATACATATTGTTGGACCAGTTTTGTATCGTAGTATACCTGAATCTGGCGTTCTTTTTGACCACGATTTCAATTACGCCAGAATGAAACGAGTCGGTAGAATACACAGGGGCGGTGCAACCTTCGATATAGTGAGCCCGAGCCCCTTCGTCGACAATTATCAGGGTTCTTTCAAACTGACCCATTCTTTCTTGGTTCACTCTGAAGTAAGCTTGGAGGGGTGTTTCGAGGTGAACCCCTTTTGGGACGTACACAAAAGAACCACCCGACCATACGGCGGCATTCAAGGCAGAAAACTTGTTGTCAGCGATAGGGATGATCGTTCCAAAATGTTCTTTAAAGATTTCAGGGTGGTTCTTTAGGCCGTCCTCAATGGAGTCGAATATGACACCCTTGGAAGACCATTCTTCCTTCAAGGAGTGGTAGACCATTTCAGATTCGTACTGAGCTCCTACTCCTGCAAGAGCTTTTTGTTCGGCTTCTGGTATGCCAAGTTTCTCAAAAGTATTCTTGATGTTGTCGGGAACATCTTCCCATGAGCGCTCGGTTTGTTCCTGAGGCTTTACGTAGAAATAGATTTCCTTGAGAGTTGCTTCAAGGTCAGAAAGGTCTCCACCCCAAGTGGGCATTGGCTTAGACTCATAGACTCTCAAGGCCTTCAACCGGAACTTCAACATCCAGTCAGGCTCTTCTTTCTGCCTAGAAATTTCTCTAACAATACTTTCATCTAGACCTGGCTTCGTCCTGTAAACATGGGACTCAGGATCGACAAAACCGTACTTATAATTATCGAGGTCTAAATTTTCGACTAGTTCGCTTTTGGGCATAGTTTGTACTCTACTTTAGCTGGAAATTTTCCAGTCTGCGTATCCCTGTTTTTCTAACTCTAAGGCCAATTCTGGACCACCTGTTCTTACAATCTTTCCGTCCACCATAACATGCACAAGATCTGGCTTAATGTAATCTAGGATGCGTTGGTAGTGGGTAATCAACAGAATAGTCATTTCGGGGTTTTGCTTGTGCAGGCTATTCACGCCCTTAGAAACGACCTGAAGAGCATCTATGTCCAGGCCAGAATCCGTTTCATCCATAATGGCTAAAGATGGCCGAAGTACTGCCATCTGTAGGATTTCATTCCGCTTCTTCTCCCCTCCGCTGAAGCCGTCGTTAACTGGGCGTTCTGCAAACGAGGGCTCTACTTCAAGTAACTCCATTGCTTCAAGTAGTTGATCTTGGAAATCAAAAAGATCTAATTCTTCGCCGTGCCCCAGGCGGGCTTGCAATGCTGTTCGAAGAAAATTGGCTATGGACACCCCAGGAATTTCGACGGGGTATTGAAAGGCCATAAAAATCCCAGCAAGGGCTCTTTCATCGGGCTCCAGGTCCAGGATAGACTGGCCCAGATATAGCACTTCGCCACTGGTAACTTGGTAGCTGGGGTGTCCTGACAAGACTTTGGCCAAGGTGCTTTTTCCAGAGCCGTTAGGTCCCATGATAGCGTGAATTTGGCCTGGTTCAACAACTAAGTCCAAGTCTTTTAGAATCGATGTGTCCTCGTTGGCCACCTTAGCGGAGAGGCCTTGAATTTCGAGTGCAGGAGCATTGCTCATGGAGAGAGTAGGCCTATTGTTTCCTCGGTTATTAAGAATGATTATCCTTTACCCTCAAAATTAGAAAGGTGCCCATTCAACGTCAAGGCCAACCGGAGCTTGCGTTGTAGGAAAAGCTTAGGCCCTAAGAACCCCGATCCAATTCGACTTGCACTGCTGTCCCGTAGCAAAGCATTTCCGATGCACCACTTTGGATTAAAGAAGTCTGAAAACGGACTCCCACGACTGCATTGGCTCCCAGGTCGCTTGCGTCATCTATGAGTCGGGCTAATGCCTGTTCTCGAGACTCAGCAAGCAGTTTTGTGTATTCATGGATTTCGCCACCCGCAAGGTTGCGCAAGGAGGCCATTATGTCTTTTCCTATGTGGCGAGCACGGATGGTATTCCCCCTGGCTATACCCAAGGTTTTAACTGTCCGCATACCAGAAATCTGTGATGTTGTTGCCAGTATCACTTCTGTACCTCCTTGAAAGGATCATTCTTGGATTCACGGTACTGTTGTCTGAAAACTCGTATCAGTAGTAGTAATATGCCCGAATACAACAATGTGAGGCCAATCTTAACCCATATGTTATAAGTCCTCACCAGGAAAAGATATCCTGAGTATTGTATCAATATTAAGGATCCTAAAAGGAAACAGATCCAACCAATGGCTTTCACGGGTCCTCCTATGTTAAGAATGCATCAATAAGTGTTAAGTATTAGGAATGATTCAGCAAGCTGACCAAGGCTGACACAAGGTCTTCAATTTCAGTTTCGGTGTTAAAGTAATGGGGAGAGATGCGCAGTGCGCTGTCGATCTTCCGGTTGTCGAAATCAATAACAGCACTGTTCCTAGTACAGACAGAGGTGTTTATACCTAGTTTTTGTAGTGAATCACAAATTACTGGAACATCTTTTCCCTCCAGATCGATGGTAACTATGGCAGACCGTTGGGTCCCCTGGTCCAACAGGCGGACGCCTTTGAGTTCTGACAGCAGGCTACGAGTCTTAGCGGCAAGCCCCCAAGCACGTTGTCGTATTTCTTCTATGCCCAGTTTTTGGGCATAGTTAGCTGCGGTTCCGAGCCCAAGGACAAGGGAAAAGGGAAATTCCCAGTTTTCAAAACGACTGGCATCTGGGGCGGGCTGGTAGAGATTTTCCATGATCCAATCTGCCCCTCTGAGGTCTGGGAACAATGGTTTTAGACCCAGGTCCACCGCTCGGTCCGAAACGAAAAGAAATCCTATTCCTCGTGGGCCACGAAGAAATTTCCTTCCCGTAGACGAAAGAAAATCACATTGAATTTCTTTCACATCGATTGGCATTTGCCCCACTGATTGGCAGGCATCGACTAGATAGAGAGACTCGTACCGCCTGCATAATGCACCGATGTCTTTGACTGGCTGTACCATACCTGAACTGGTGGGGATATGGGAAATTGCTACCAGTTTAGGGTTGAGCCTCCGTAGGAGATTTTCTAGGCTGTGCAGGTCAATACTTCCGTCAGGATCATCCTCTACCCTGAAGAGGCGGACCCCCAGCCGCTCCACCAGCGACAGGTACATAATTTGATTAGAAGCATAGTCGTTGCTACTTGTCAAAATTGCGTCGTTTGCAGAAAAATTGATGGAAGAGAGGGCTTGCAGGAAAGAGCCAGTAGCGTTTTCGGTAATAGCAATATTGTGCGGTTGAGATCCTATGAGTCGTCCTATGGCCCTGTAACTGTTTTGGATCTCACCAAAACAGTTTTCGGCTGCTTCATAGCCGCCTACTGTGCGCTCCAGCTCTAGATGTTCCAGGATCTTTTGATGCACTGGGTTTGGAACAAGACTGGCACCAGCATTATTAAGATGGTTAACATGCTCAGTTCCCAGTGTTTCTGAGCGTAGTTGTTTTATATTAAGGACTGACAATGATAGGTATCCAGTTAAGGTGTATGAAGGCTAAAATAGATCGTCTTTTAAGATCCTGTCTAGTTTTCGTTACTTTGATTTGGCGGGCTAAAGAGGGGATGGGTGCACTTGTTGGCCTGGAATGGCTTCAATACTACCGGAGATTTACGCGACATGTCTAAGTCCGAGGCAGAAATCCGAGCAGAAAAAATCAGATTGGAGTTGCACCGCCACGCTCATTTATACTATGTGGAATCTAGGCCTGAAATTAAGGATTCAGACTATGATCTTCTTTTCGCTGAACTAAGGGCCTTGGAACTAGAATGGCCAGAATTGATCACGAATGATTCTCCTACGCAGAGAGTTGGAGCAGAGCCTCAAAAGTCCTTTGGAACAGCTGAACACAGTGTGCCAATGCTCTCTTTAGATTCCACAAAGAACCTAGAAGAGCTAGTGCGATTTGATAAAAGAATAAAGGATACCCTAGGAAACAATCCAGAATACTTGTTAGAACCAAAACTCGACGGTGCTTCGATAGAACTAGTGTACGAACACGGGGTCTTCGTGAGAGCGGTTACGCGAGGGAATGGACAAGTTGGCGAGGTGATTACCGAGAATGCCAAGACAATTTCTTCTCTGCCACTGCGTCTTTTGAGTTCGAAAAGAGTCGCCCCCGAAACTCTTTCAGTCCGCGGGGAGGTCATTATGTATCTCTCCGAATTCGAAGAGCTCAATCAAGCAATGTTGAAAAAGGGCCTGGACCCTTACGCTAATCCAAGGAATTCTGCTTCTGGTTCCCTCCGCCAGCTTAAATCCCGAGTGACTGCGGAGAGGCCTTTAGAGCTAATGATTTTCGACATTTTGCAATGTCCAGGTCTAGCGGTTGAGTCAGATTTTGAAGGGTTGGAGATGCTCAAGGACTGGGGATTCAAGATTGTACCAGAAGCCCAGGTGGTAACCACATTGAACGAGATAGAGGAATATTATAGAAGTTACGAAGACAGGCGAGATGAGCTGGATTACGAGATTGATGGTGTAGTAGCGAAGATCAACCAACTAGATGTGAGAGAGGAACTTGGGAATACCTCTCATCATCCTAGGTGGGCTTTGGCACTTAAATTTGAGCCAAGAAAAGCGACCACAAGGATTAGAAAAATCGTAGTTCAGGTTGGCAGAACAGGGAAACTCACTCCAGTTGCCGATCTTGACCCAGTTATTGTAGGGGGGGTTACTGTATCTCGGGCATCATTGCACAACAGGGAAGAGGTTGAACGGAGAGGCGTTAGGGCTGGCGATCTGGTAAGAATCCAAAGGGCTGGCGATGTCATCCCTCAGGTTGTCGAAAGAATTGAAGAAGAAAATACTCAAAGGGGAAAGGAATTTCGGATTCCTAAAAATTGTCCGGCCTGCGATGTCGAAATTGTCGAAAGAGGGCCATTTAGCTACTGTCCCAATCGCTTTGGCTGTGTGGCGCAACTCAAGGCGGGAATTCTACACTTTGGCTCCAGGGAAGGACTCGATATCGAAGGATTGGGGAAGAAAAATATCGAAAAGTTAGTGGATGAAAAACTAGTGTCTGAACCGGCAGATCTTTTTTGTCTGCAGGTAGAAGCCTTAGAGGAGTTGGAGGGGTTTCGGAAGAAGTCGGCAGAGAACCTTTACAGAGCTATACAGGAGAAGAAATCAATAGATTTTAACCGTTTCATCTATGGCTTAGGAATTCCAGAAGTGGGAGTGACTGTAGCTAAGAATTTAGCAAATGAATTTGGAAATCTTCCTGCTCTGCAGGAAGCAAGTATAGAAAGGCTGGAATCTATTGATGGGGTTGGGTCTATCATGTCAGAACAAATCTATGAATATCTGCACAATGACATTACATCGAGCCGGATCAGTGCCGTATTGCACCAGGGAGTCAGGCTTATTCCTCCCAAAAGCTCTCGAAGCTCAGAAATGGCAGGCAAGACTTTTGTTTTTACAGGAAAGCTCATTCGAATTAAAAGGGGTGAAGCGATAGAGGCCGTCGAAAGTGTAGGAGGAAAAGTGTCAGGGTCGGTAAGTTCTAGAACCAAGTTTCTGGTAGTGGGTGAAGATCCTGGATCAAAGCTTCAGAAAGCAAAAAATCTCAGAGTAAAACTATTAAGTGAGAGCGAGTTCATCAATAAGATAAAGCAATGATTTCACAAATTTTTCTATTTATTCTAAGCCTATGTTTACTCTGCGGTGGTGCTAATCTACTTGTCAGAGGAAGTGGAGAGATAGCACGGTCACTGGGCGTGAGTGGCTTGGTTGTAGGATTAACAGTGGTATCTCTTGGGACGTCTGCACCAGAACTATTTATTTCGGTTATCGCTGCCATGAACGGAAGTGCAGAGCTGGCGATAGGCAATGTTGTGGGATCAAATATGGCCAATATAGGACTGGTAATGGCCCTAACAGCGATAGTGGCGAAATTGCTGGTAGAGCCAGCAGTGATGAGTAGAGTGATGAATAGAGATTTTGTTGTCATGTTTGCAACTACTGTTGTGGTTTTCCCGATAATGAAGGATTTGACGGTTAGTCGGGAGGAAGGTGTATTCTTAGTAATAATTCTATGCTGGTATGTCTATAAAATCGTGGCTGGAGCTCAGGCCAGACAGGCCGGCCGGCCTAGCTCTAGAACGCCAGCGTCAGGAAAATTACCGGGTTCATTGGCTCTAGTGGTCTTAGGCATATGCTTCCTCACTTACGGTTCATTCCTATTAAGGCAGTCGGTCACCTACCTCGCTGCATCCATGGGTGTGTCGGAATTGGTCATAGCGCTGACGATGGTCTCTATCGGGACATCTTTACCCGAACTTGCAACATCGCTCACGGCAGCATTGAAAGATGAAAAAGGATTGGCTATCGGAAACATTGTAGGATCAAATATTTTTAATTTGACCCTTGTATTAGGAATAACGTCTATTGCTGCACCAATAAGCGTCAGCCCTGAGATTATCAACAAACAGTATCCAGCCATGCTGGCCATTACTGTGCTTTTGATGGTACTTGCTAAAATTGGTGATGTGATTAGTCGTAGAGATGGGTTTATTTTGGTGGCTACTTATCTTGGTATAGTCAGCTGGATTTTATTGTGACAGCCTGATTTCTGGAGCTTCTTTTAAAAAGGATGGACTACATGCTTCCGATCGATTTGACCGGAAAAAATGCTTTTGTTGCTGGGGTTGCTGATGATAAAGGATACGGATGGGCAATCGTAAAAGCTTTGGCTCAGGCTGGGGCTTCAGTTCGGGTAGGTACGTGGCCTCCAATGTGTAAAATATTCACTCGGAGCTTGGCTCTAGGGAAACTGGATATGGGCCTTGCCGGAGGGGGACAGCTCAACATAGAAAAGATTTATCCTGTCGATGCATCTTTTGATGTTCCCGAGGATGTTCCCGAGGATGTGGCGGAAGATAAAAGGTATAAGGGGATTTCTGGTTACACCATTCAAGAGGTTGCTGAGGAAGTTCAAAAAGACCTTGGGGGGGCTTCCCTGGATGTTCTCGTCCACTCACTTGCAAACGGCCCAGAGGTACGGAATCTTCTCGTAGAGACAAGTCGGGCAGGATATCTGGCAGCAGTAGGTTCCAGTGCTTATTCATTGGTCAGCATGGTACAGCGATTTGGCCCTTTTATGAGCAGAGAAGGTGCGGTGGTTTCGTTAAGCTATTTAGCGGCAGAAAAGGTGATTCCAGGATATGGAGGGGGCATGAGCTCCGCAAAGGCGGCACTTGAAAGTGATACTCGAACTTTAGCTTATGAAGCAGGCAGGCGTTGGGGGCTTCGGATCAATACGCTTTCAGCTGGCCCCCTAGCTAGTAGGGCGGCAAGGGCAATCGGATCAATAGATAGGATGGTGGATTATTATGAAGCTAATTCAGCCCTTTCAGGGGTCAATTCCGCTCTAGATGTCGCTAATGCAGCGGCTTTCTTGTGCTCTCCGTTAGGATCTGGCATATCTGGGGAGACTCTACACGTGGACAAGGGGTACAACGTCATGGGTATGATTGCTGAGGATCAGCTCGGAAACGAGTAGGGTGAATTCAAAATTTGGGGCACAATTGCCCTCCATCAAAACACCGCCTCCAGGCCCGCACTCTCTTGAGTTGGCCAGTCGCCTACATGCAGTTGAATCTCGCAATATAACTTGGTTAAGTGACGATTTTCCAGTTTTTTGGGACCAAGCTTTAGGTTCAAATGTGAGTGACGTCGATGGCAATGTATATGTGGATTTAACTTCTGCTTTCGGCGTGGCTTTTGCTGGACACTCACATCCCGATATAGGGATAGCAATGGAGGAACAAGCCAAACGTCTTGTTCATGGGATGGGAGATGTCCACCCTTCTCTTGCAAAGGTGAAACTCATGGAAGAACTGGGATCGCTGGCACCTTGGCAGGAAACCAGAACAGTCTTGGCCTCTTCTGGTACAGAGGCAATAGAGATCGCCCTAAAGACGGCCCAGTTGCTTACTGGAAAGACTGGAGTCATAGCATTTAAGGGGGCATATCACGGATTGACACTAGGAAGCCTGTCAATCACAGACAGACAGGCTTTCCGTGATCCCTTTGTGGATAGATTATCGGAGGCAACTGATTTCGTTCCGTTTCCAACATCGGAAGACGAGGCTTCACGGTTACTCACACAAATTGTAAGGATTTTGAGTAAGCGAGAGTCTTCGGGAGTATCCGTTGGTGCTATAGTCATTGAGCCGATTCAGGGAAGAGGTGGAGTTCGAATCGCCCCAAGAGGGTTCTTACGGGGTCTCTCTGACTTGAGCAAATCAGCTGGTGTTGCACTCATTTTTGATGAGATTTTTACTGGCCTGGGCCGCTCTGGAGTAATGTTTGAGAGTGAAACAGAAGGAGTAGTTCCGGATCTGGTATGCCTGGGTAAAGCTTTGGGTGGAGGATTACCTTTGAGTGCATGCTTGGGGTCTAGGGCTGCTATGGAGGCCTGGCCCGAAACTCACGGAGAAGCTATTCACACCAGTACTTTTTTGGGTCATCCTCTATCTTGCACAACAGCACTGAGCTTTCTGGGTGTTTTAAGGTCAGAAAGGTTGATTTCTAAGAGTGTAGAGAAAGGACAGTATTTACTCGCCTCTCTGCGAGCGTCTTTAGACTCTGGTCGTCACATACATGAAGTGAGGGGCAGAGGTCTTTTAGTGGGTATCGAATTGCGTACTGAAGCTGGAGGTCCTTGGAAAGGACAAGGAGCCAGGGTCGCCCGACAAGCGCTCAGACAAGGCCTGATTGTGTTACCCGCTGGCAGGCACGGAGAGGTGGTGCAACTTGCACCGGCTGCTACCATAACGGAAAAGCAGATAGATTTTGCTGTGACATGTTTGTCGGACATGCTGCTCAGAGTAAGCCATAGTTAGCGTTTGGGGTTGTATCGAAAAGTAATCGTGCTTATTCTTTCGTCCGCTTTTTTGATGCTAGTACTGCCCCCATCGTCTAGTGGCCTAGGACATCTGGTTCTCAGCCAGGAAACCGGGGTTCGATTCCCCGTGGGGGTATGAATTTATGGAGAGCGGTTTAGGTGACGTGCTTTCGATCATAGCCTAGCCGGGGTCGCTTAGCTCAGTTGGTAGAGCACTACGTTCACATCGTAGGGGTCACTGGTTCGAGTCCAGTAGCGACCATCATAATTAGTTCAGCCCAGAGTGGTCTATGAAAAGTCCTTTCCAAAGAAGATGACAGCTATCAGAATAGCGGCAACCGCAGCAGGTGCTATGAATCGGACAGCGAATAGCCAAGCTTTGTGGCTAAACCAACCTGGAGATCCAGATCCTACCAATTCAGCCTCAGTGTCGCTAGAAGGCATAAACCAGCCAACTCCTAAAGTTATCAGTAGCCCGCCCAATGGGAGAGCCCAATTAGAGGCAAAATGATCCATGGTGGCAAAGAACCCCGCCTTGCCATCGAAAAGCTCAAAGTTTGAGAGCCAGGGGAATGCACCGAAAGACAGTCCAGAAAGAAAGGTGAAGATGTAAATACAGGCTCCACTTAATAGAGTGGCTCGAGACCGTTCCATTTTCCTCTGATCGATGAAATAACTGACCACTACTTCCAGCAGTGAGATGGTTGAAGTTAAGGCTGCCAATGCCACCAAGAGATAGAATGCTGGTGCAAGAACAACTCCGAACGGGACCACCTCATAAAACAACTGTGGCAATGAGATAAACAGCATGCCTACTGAAGAACCATCTACTTGTTCTGGCATTCCAGGGACAGTAAAGATTACCGAAAACATGATTATGGTAGCGATCAGTGCGATTACAGTGTCTAGTATCACAATTGAGCCCGCTGCGTTAACAAGAGAACGTTCACGCGCCACGTAGGAGCCATAGACTATCATTGTCCCCATTCCCAGAGATAAGGTAAAGAATGCATGGCCCAGAGCCTCAAGGATTGCCGCGGTATCCAATTCGGAGAAATTGGGCCGGAAAATGAAGTTCAGTGCCTCTCCTGAGCCTTCCATGCTCAAAGCACTGAACAGCAGTAGCAGCATGATAACGAACAGGGCAGGCAGACAAAGGCGTGCGGTTCTTTCTATGCCGCCGTGGACTCCAAAGAACACGACAGCTACAGTGAGCAACATGAAGGTGCCAGACAAGGTAGTTTGTAGTAGTCCGTTTGCAGCCAAGCCTGCAAATAATCCTCCCATGTTGGCTTGGGTCGGAAAACCAAAAAAGCTCCAATTCAACGTTTGGAATAGATAGAAGAGCGACCACCCAGCGACGACGGCGTAGTAACTTAAAATAACAAAGCCTGCCATGACTCCCCAAGTTCCCACCCAACCCCAAGCGGGTCCAATCGCTTCACGCAATGCACCTACAGCACTTTTCTGGGTTTTGCGCCCAACGAGAAGTTCTGCCATCATTATGGGAAGACCAACTGCTATGATGCATATCAGGTAGATCAGAACAAACGCACCCCCATCGTTTTTCCATGTGATGAAAGGAAATTTCCACAGGTTTCCCAATCCTATGGCACTTCCAGTGGCTGCTAGTATAAAGCCGAAATTTGAACTCCAGTTTTCTCGACGGTCTTTCATATAATGTTCACCTAAGAAATGTTAAAGTATGGAAAAACAGTTTACGTTGTATTATTGGCGTGAGATAGTTTGATCAACATATCAAGGCCCTTGATCTTTGGACAAGAAAGCTGTCAAAACTGGAAACTGATCTACTAACTTTATAAACTCTCTGAAGCTATGAGCCGAGTTTCGGAAAGGGGGACGATTTTGGGGAATGCTGTCAGTAAAATAAAGAGGGTGATTTCAGTGGTACTGTTATTCACTATGGCATGTTCGGATGCCAGAAATGAGGATCCATTAAGTGAGTCCGAATTTAGTGGTTTTCGCGTGGCACTGCTGACTTCCGGTCCTGTCAGTGATGCTGGATGGTACGGAAGTGCTTACGAAGGAATACAGCTGATCGAAAAGACTTTTGGTGCTAGGATCAGCCATCAGCAGACGAGCACCCCCGCTGAATTCGATGAAGCACTTAGGGCTTACGCCGTTTCTGGCTATAGGCTGATTTTTGCTCACGGGTTTGAATACCAGGACGCTGCCATCCGTGTGGGTGAGCAATTTCCAGAAGTCACCATTATAGTGAGCTCTGGAGGTAGGGTTTCAGAGAACGTCATACCGCTGATTTTCGAACTAGAGGAAGGTAGTTATATAGCTGGTGTTGTAGCCTCTAGAATAACTAAGACCGGGATAGTCGGTATGGTAGGGGGAGTGTCTACTCCTCCTGCAGAGGCGACTTTCACTGGTTTTGAGGCAGGTGCAAAATCGGTAAATCCAGACGTAGAAGTCCTTGTGAACTGGATTGGAAGTTGGGACGATGTAGCAATGGCCAAGGAAGCCGCTGTCACGCTTATAAGAAGAGGGGTCGATGTTTTGATCCACAATACTGATGCTGCAAGTTTCGGTGTTTTTCAGGCCGTCCGAGAAGCAAGAGATTCAGGTGAAGAAGTGTGGGCCATGGGTATGAATAGAGACCAGAACGATGTTGTTCCAGAAGTGATATTAGGGAGTGCTGTAATAAGGATACCGGAGGCTTTCTTGCGGTTAGCCAAGCTTTGGAAGGAAGGAAAACTACCTTCTGGCGAGGCCTATTATGCTGGCGGCCAAAGCGGGGCCGCAGATTACGTGGTAAATCCCAGCTTAGCAGGAAAATACAAACCTGAACTTATGGCTGAAATCGACTCTATACGGCTGGGTATAATAGATGGTTTGATTGCTGTTCCGAGGATAGACTTTCTGGAACGGGTGGAGGGTTCTTTCTGAACATCTCTCGACCTTCGTTTTGGAAAGATGCTGAGTTGGCCCCATCCGTTGTGATGGAGCGGGTTAGTAAGAACTTTGGAAGAAAGACGGCGTTGAACAATGTAGGGTTTACCAGTTTTCCAGGAGAAATTCACTCACTCATCGGTGAAAATGGTGCTGGTAAAACGACCTTAATGAAGGTACTTAGTGGGCTTGTTGTACCTGACAGGGGCAATATTAGATTCAAAGGGAAAGAAGCCAGTATTTTGACTCCCAGCGATGCCCGTAAAGAAGGTGTGGGTATGGTCCACCAGGAATCCCTTCTCATACCTGCACATACCGTTCTTGAAAACCTCTGTCTGGGAAACCGTTTTGGTAGCAAGGGAAATGTATTGCCGTACCGAAAAGTGCGTATCAAGCTGGAGGAGCTAAGAGACAAGACGGGTCTGTGGATGAAAGAAGACAAGCTCATTGAAGATCTTTCAATCGGAGAGAGACAGAAGGTTGGAATCCTAAAGTTGCTTTTAAGAGATCCCGAAATACTCATTTTCGATGAACCAACTTCGATCCTGGCCCCCCAAGAAGTGGCCGACCTGATGTCCCTATTTCGACGTCTGTCCCGAGATGGTAAGACCGTAATCTTCATAACCCATAAACTCAATGAAGTCATAGAGATCAGTGACCGTATAACGGTTCTAAAACAAGGACAAGTTGTCTGTAGGACTATTCCAGAAGAAACGGATGTTAAGAAGCTGTCAAAGGTGATGATCGGAGAGGAGGTTGGAGCCAATCTTGCTAATAGTGGGCCAGTAGGTGCCACCGTTGCCAAGTTAACTTCTGTAAAGGCTTTAGGTGTCCTAGGTGAAAAGAAACTGATGGATGTAAACTTAGTGGTACGAAGGGGAGAGATGGTTGGCATAGCAGGAGTAGAAGGGAATGGCCAAAAGGAACTTGCGGAAATTCTGAGCGGACTACGTCGGCCCGATGGAGGGACCGTGCAGTTGCCCCGCGAGATTGGGTTTATACCTGATGATAGAGGTGGAGAGGCCCTGATAGGCTCTTTTGGTATTTCAGAAAATGTTGCCTTAGGCCTCGTGAAAGATGCAAGATTTCGGTGGGGTCCAGCTATGTTGTGGGGTAAAATCGAGCACTACGTCAGAGAGCTCATTACACGTTATGGTATAATAGCTACGAATCATCAACAAAAGGTAGCAGAGCTTTCGGGTGGAAACCAACAAAAAGTAGTGTTAGCTAGGGAGCTAAAACGATCTCAGGATCTTTTGATTGCAAGGAATCCCACGCAAGGTCTTGATGTTAAGGCAACCAGCTTCTTTTACAAGCAAATGATGCAACTATTAGGCAGGGATTTTCAGCGTGATGGTACGGAACAGCAAGCTGGGATAGTATTGATCTCATCTGACTTAGAAGAGATTCTGATGTTTGCGGATGAAATCTATGTCCTTTACAACGGTGGACTGCTAGGGGTCAACAAGTGTAAAGCTTCGAAGGAATTCATCGGTAGGCTCATGCTGGCGGGTGAAAGCGGTAGGGTTATGTCGGTGAAAGGAGATGGCTGCCATGAAGGGCCATGATGCTTGGGTGGCCTTGGCCGTGTCGTTATTGGCTCTTTTACTAACGGTATTTCTCACGACTGGTGCCTTGGTTTTGGGAGGCTATAGCCCGCTGTTAACCTTTCAGAGTCTCCTAGCAGGATCTTTCGGATCACTAGACAGCTTTTTCGGGGTAACCTTGGTGCGAGCAGTCCCTCTGATTGTTATTGGACTTGCAGTGACCGTTGCTTTCAAGTCAGGTGTCTGGAATATCGGAGCCGAGGGACAGTTCTACGCAGGTGCGATTGCGGGAGTATGGGTCGGATTGAACGTTGGGGATTACCCTTCTTATTTTTCGGTACCCCTGGTATTCCTATCCGCATCTGTGGCTGGAGCATTATGGGCACTGCTGCCTGCACTGATGCGAACTCGTCTAGGTGTCGGTGAGGTGGTCACAACTATTCTCATGAATTTTGTGGCAATCCATTTAGTTAGTTACATAGTGCGTTGGCCCCTGCAGGAAGAAAGAGGTGTGTTTCCTAATACTGACCTGATAGATGAGTCTGTACGCCTGCCAACTATAGTACCAGGAACGGGATTGCACCTAGGCTTTGTAGTGGCGGTGATATTGGTAATAGGATTGTCTTTTTTCTTCAGTAACACGAGCATGGGTTTTCAGCTCCGAGCAATGGGGGGTTCTCAGGAGGCCACAAGAGTTTCTGGGAGATCCAGTATTCCACAGTTGCTGATTGTCACATTCCTCCTATCGGGATCTTTAGCGGGGCTGGCTGGTGGAATAGAAATTGCTGGTCGATCTTTTGCTCTTTATGAAGGCTTGTCTCCAGGGTGGGGGTATACTGCAATAGCAGTAGCACTCTTGGCCGATCTTAATTTTATAGCTGTTCTATTTACGGGTATTTTTTTTGGAGCATTGGAAGGAGGGGCTGGAGCGATGCAAAGAGAAGCGGGCATACCGGCTACTTGGGTTGCTGGTATAGAGGCCCTGGTCTTGCTCTCTGTCTTGGCCAGTGACAGGCTATTCCGTCGTTTGCTGAGACCAAGAAGGAAAGAGGATTAGATGTTCGAATCATTCTCGATAGTTGTGTTTCTGGGAACAGCGATTCGACTTGCTGTTCCGTTGGTGATAGCAGCACTTGGAGAGTCCATTACAGAGCGCAGCGGGGTTTTAAACATCGGCATAGAAGGATCGATTATTGCGGGTGCGTTATGTGCTTCTTTGGCCGCATTGGAATGGTCTTCGATCTTCCTAGGAATGGTCTTTGGAGCGATAGGTGGTGGCTTGGTAGCCATGGTTTTTGCTGTCTTTGTTCTTGGTCTGAACGCAGATCAAATCATTGCTGGCACAGCGACGACCATGGCGGGGTTGGGGTTTACAGGAGCAATCTACCAGGCCCGTTTTGCGGCTACAGGGTCAGTTATCACTCTCCCTGTTCTTAGATCTTTTGAAATTCCGTATTTGGGAGAAGTGCCGATCCTGGGTCCGATTTTTTTCCAACAATCGATAACGGTTTATTTTGTTTATCTTTTGGTTCCCACTCTCTGGTATTTCTTATTTAGGACATCTTGGGGGTTGGAATTACGTTCTGTGGGAGAAGACCCGGCGGTTGCTGAGGAATCAGGAATCAGTATTTTATTTGTTCGGTTTCTCGCTATTATGTTCGGAGGATTGTTGGCTGGCCTTGCCGGTGCTCATCTGGCTCTTGATTCCGGTACTTTTATAGAGAATATGTCAGGAGGTAGAGGATTTATTGCTATAGCTATAGTAGTGTTAGGTAGATGGAATCCAGTGTCAATAGCAGGGGCGGCTATCTTTTTTGGAGCGGCTTCAGCATTACAATTTCTGTTTCAGTCTTCAGGTAGCGATCTGCCGTTCCCCCTTTTCTTGATGTTACCCTATCTTCTTACTCTAATAGCTCTTTCAGGATGGTTCGGTCGGACCAAAGCACCGAGGTCACTGGCGCTTCCCTGGCCCTCCAAGAGCAGGTAAGTTTTTCGGTAGTAGAAGTGGGGTGGGTTAGCCGTCTAAATACTGCGATCATGGTAACTTTTCTACCATCGGGATGGGGTGGGAACATCTAGAGCTAAGCCGGGAGACTAATGAGGCAGAACAGCGGAGATGAATCACATACTAAAGAAGACAATAAGGTCGGGGTGTTTTCCAGCTGGAAGCCCCTATATCTTCTAGTAGTGGTCTATTCTGTGGTACTCATTCTTGTTCTGCAGTGGTTGACAACCGTCCTTGATTTCAGTTCTAGATGAGACCTTTGGATTGGGTCGTTTTCGGTATTTACTTTACAGGAGTCGTAGGGCTGGCCCTCTATCAAAGCAGAAAGAATGTTGGAATGGAGGGTTACTTTCTTGCCAATAGGCGCTTGCCTTGGGGTGTTATAGGATTGTCGGTGATGGCTACTCAGGCTAGTGCTATCACCTTTATTGGGACGACTGGCCAAGCTTTTGATGGCGGGATGGAGTTTATACAAGTGTATCTGCCTCAACCCTTGGTAATGGTGGTCCTCTGTGTGCTGTTTGTCCCTTTCTTCTACAAGGCAAACATTTTCACAGCGTATGAATATTTGGAAAAACGTTTTGACTTGAAAACACGGACTGCGACAAGCCTGATTTTTCTTATCCAAAGAGGACTGGGTGCAGGAATTGTTTTATACGCTCCAGCTGTAGTTCTTTCGGTGATCATGGGCTGGGATGAGAAGGCGACAATTCTCATTATGGGGGCTATAACTATTGCGTACGCTACAGTAGGTGGAATTACAGCGGTGATTTGGACAGATGTCATACAAATGTTGGTAATGTTCCTGGGTATTGGAGTGGCGATTGCGACCTTGTTCGACACTTTGCCCGATAGCGTTGGGATGGAAGAGGTCGTCTATCTTGGGGGAATACAGAATATGTGGTCTAGTATTGATTGGTCCTGGGATCCGACCAATACTTACACTATTTGGTCGGGTATGATAGGAGGGTTCTTTCTAGCCCTGGCATACTTTGGTGCTGATCAGAGCCAGGTGCAAAGATACTTGACAGCCAAATCTCTTAAGGCCAGTAGGTTTTCCCTCCTTTTCAATGCTTTCTTAAAAGTGCCGATGCAGTTTGCGATTTTATCCATCGGGGTCTTGCTTTTTGTGTTCTATCACTTCGAACGCCCCCCCATCCTTTTCAATGCATCGGAAGTGGCTGTGGCCCAGAATAGTGAGTTCAGTGAAGAATTTAACACGCTTCAGGTTGAACAAGGAAACATCCATTTGCTCAGAAAAGAGGCGACTCTTGCTTTGCTAGAAACCAGACGCGAAGGAGGCGATGTCACTTCACTTCGTAATGACATAAGAGGGTACGATTCCCATCTGTCTAAAATCAGGGTGGAAGCCAGTTCGATTGTAGAGAATGTAAGAGGCACTTCGTCAAATGATGTGAACTATATTTTCCCGTCCTACCTGGTGAAGTATGTACCAGTTGGAGTTTTAGGGTTAATGATTGCGGTGATCTTTGCAGCCGCAATGTCCTCCTTAGACTCGGAACTAACAGCTCTTTCCAGTACTACAGTGATAGATCTTTATCAGCGTCATATGCACCCTGACGCTTCGGAGAAACATTTGCTTGGAGTTTCTAAGCTGGCAACCTTGTTCTGGGGATTGTTTGGATGTGTGGTTGCACTCTATGCTGGACAGTTGGGTTCTTTACTTGAGGCAGTTAACAAGGTTGGGTCCTTTTTTTACGGCTCCCTATTAGGGGTATTTCTACTGGCTTTTCTGGTGAAGAGCTCTAATGGTAATGGTGCGTTCTGGGGTCTATTAGTGGGCATGGCCTCAGTTTTTATAGTTGCACAGACTACAGATATTTCCTGGTTATACTATAATGTTGTCGGATCATTGATGGTGTTGATAGCAGGCACCTTAGTGAGTTGGGCCTGTCCAGATAGAGATTCTAAGAAAGCGGATATTTTGTAATGTTGGCACTTTGCTAAAGGCTATTGCCAGCTGAACCAAACAAGGAGTGTGTTCATCATGGGAGTTACAGAAAAAGATGTTCAGAATGCTCTTAAGGCTGTAAAAGATCCTGAATTGAATTTAGATGTGGTTGTGTTGGGCTTGATCTATGATGTTGAGATCACCGAAGGTGATGTTCACGTTGTAATGTCCTTGACTTCGCCGATGTGTCCCGTAGCTGAACAGTTGGTTTCTGAGGCACAAGCTACAGTTTTAGCAGTAGAGGGTGTCACTGGATGCGAGGTTGATTTAACCTTCGACCCTCCCTGGACTCCTGAAAGGATCTCTCCTCTGATTCGGTCCTCGCTAGGGTTGTAGTGCTTATGGAGAAAATACATCATCGTCGTAACCCGGAAAAATCAACGCGTCCTTTTTGCAAGAGCCCAGGGGGACCGCAAATGAGAAATCTTTCTCTGAGACCATTGCTCGTCTGTATGTCCTTGTTTTTGGGTGGATGCAGAACACCAGATGTAGTGCCATCTCCTCGGTCCTTGATTATTAGGTCTGGGGCGAGAATTCTCCCACAAGAAGAACGTATCAAGGAAATTGACTCTTGGGTAAGACCTCAGCAGGAAAATATCCGCAATGATCCGACATTTTGGATTATAGGAAAAGAATCATCTGAAGACTTGTATCCTTGGGATAGCTTGAAGATCTCCAGTGACACAGCCGAAGTCCTTGCACCCACATCTGTTCCTGAAGCTTGGTCGATACTGTCCATGTATGGCCATTTTCATCTGATGAAAAAGATGGGTCGAATCAGAGAGTTTCTTCCGGAAGCCATAGGTATCGATGGAAAAGAAGCAGAAGGGTATGAGTTGGAGAAGTTGATTATGAGTCGCCTGTCAGATGCCTGGTTGTTTGGTCGCTCGGCATATGACATGAGCTCCTATGGGCCTTTGGACGAACTGATGTATGCTAAAGAAAACGGCTATTTGGAAGCTTTTATTCTGACAGCTAGGGCAACAGAGTTTAAGTCGGAGAGAGCCCTATGGGCTAAACAAAATCCTGTTAAAGGATCTGAGTATCAAGCTTGGTTTTTAAAGACTTTTGAGAGAAAGCCACCCGGTGTGAGATAGCCTGGGCACACTTCAGCTGAGGGGAGCGGAGATCTGCCATCCGGGCCTGAGAGCGGCCAATCCTTCGTCAGACGAGGATACGTTAAGGTCAATGCGGCCTGTTCTGTAAAGACGATCTGCTGATGGTTTGCCACCGAAGACTGGGAATCCTTCCACTTTTAGCATCAACGACTTTTGCTTTTTCGGTGCTATTGCCGTTAGTGTCGCATTCAGTAACTTGCGGATTTTGGGAAGTTCGCCAGACTCGAATCTGAGCCTTAAAGTCAGGCCACCATATGGCCTAGGCTTGACATCTAAGACACGGAATCGTGCAGTATCGTCAGCGTCTGAAGAACCTTGCTTTGAAATAAGAGGGCTTTGTTGGTCTGCTGACATATTTGAAGACTCTTTTAAACAGGAATTTATTCTACCATAAGGATTGGAAAATTACAGTGCAAGAAAATATAAAAAAACCTGACCAAAGAGTATCTCCCGGGCCTTTTGACCTAGAAGAGCGGGAAATGCGGGAACTGGGCTATAAGGCGATTGACATTCTGGTGGATCGATGGATTTCTCTGCGGAATAAAGACGTTTGGGTCGGAGGCACTAGGTCAGAGATGGAAGAAATGTTTAGAGGATCGCCACCTGAAGAGCGATCACCGGCTATGGAAGTCATGACACAATCGGTAGATGAAGTGCTGACCAGGTCGGCCAGGGTAGACCATCCAAGGTTTTTTGCGTTTGTTCCGTCCTCACCTACCTGGCCATCGGTAATGGCTGACGCACTGGTCTCAGGATTCAATGTTTTCCAGGGAACATGGCTAGAATCTGCTGCTCCGAGCCAGGTGGAATTGGTGGTGTTGGACTGGTTCCGCGAATGGATAGGATTGCCTGAATCTGCGGGAGGAATTCTGACAAGTGGGGGTTCAGCGGCCAACCTGAATGCTCTTGTGTTGGCGAGGGGTGAGACAGGCCACCTAGACCGAGCTGTGGTATATATTTCAGATCAAGGACACAGTTCCTTGGAGCGTGCGGCACGGATGGTCGGGGTTCAAGAAAACAATATACGAATGATTCCAACAACGAAGGATTACCGTATAGACTTACAACTCCTACATAGAGCCATCCAACATGATAGAAATAGTGGGTTAAAGCCTACGGTGGTTTGCGGAAATGGTGGTGCGACAAATACAGGCATAGTTGACCCATTAGAAGACTTGGCGGAGATTTGTGAAAGAGAGAAGCTTTGGCTACATGTCGATGCGTCGTATGGCGGATTTTCTGTTTTGACCGAAGAAGGTAAGAAGCATCTCAGGGGAATCCACCTAGCAGATAGTGTCACACTAGACCCTCACAAATGGTTATTTCAGCCATATGAGATCGGTTGCCTACTGGTAAGAAACCTTGACCTTCTCGAGTCAGCATTCCGAGTCACACCTGACTATCTCCAGGATATGGATCTAGGTTTGGAACACGTGAATTTCTGCGACAGAGGGTTACAATTGACTCGCTCAGCTAGGGCTTTCAAGGTATGGATGTCAGTTAAGACCTTTGGGATGAAGT
>DUCW01000025.1:7929-9209 GCA_012959595.1 Gemmatimonadota bacterium | reverse complement strand
CAAAATTCTTTGGATTTGGTGAAGGAGGCTGAGGTGTACATAAGGGAGTCGAACTCTTTGGAGCTACTGACACCTGCAAATTTAGGGATCGTTTGCTTTCGGGTTAATCCAAGTGGATGCGACTTGGATATGAAAAAACTCGAAAGACTGAACAATGATGTATCCGACGACATTATCGAAAGCGGTTACGCTATGATTTCTTCAACTAGGTTAAGAGGTGAATTTGCTCTTAGGTTGTGTGTCATGAATCACACGGCAAGGAGGGAAGATGTTCTAGGTGTTTTGGAGGCTATGGAAGAAACCGCTCAAAGACTACTGTTGTGAGAGTAGTCTTTCTGAGCTGTTTTTTTTCTGCTTCCATTTTATTCCTAACTAATAACCTAAACTTAGCTAATGCACTTTTCCTCTCAATTTTGTTGGTGGGCCTCCCGGGGTTAGCTATTGTCCAGATGACGGTGCTCAACGTTTCAACGATTTCTCGGAGACAAGCATATCTGACATCGGGGGTGGCTATCATATCGATGGGGTTTTTGGCACTTGGGCTAGGTCTCGGAATAAGTGGACCTGGAGGCATGGGCCACTATCTTGATTCAGGAAACTGGTTGCGAGAAATATTGGTAGCACTGGTGCTTACTATTCTTGGCATCGGCTTGTTGTTGGCGTTTTCTTTTTTGCGCAGGAAGGGTGGCTTGAGGGAGACTGAGGTTGTGCGCCAGCTCATGCCTGTGACCAATGAAGAAAAACTGCTTTTTTCAGGTTTGTCTGTATGTGCAGGATTGGGTGAAGAAATTGCATATAGAGGCTATGCTATGTCTACGGTCATTATGGCGGGAGGATCTGCAATCTTTGCTGCCATAGTCACTTCAGTGGCGTTTGGCCTGACGCATTCATACCAGGGGGTCATAGGTATTTGTAGAACGGGGATGTTTGGTCTAATGATGGGACTTGCCTTGCTGTATACGGATAGTCTTTGGTCATTAGTATTAGCACATACCTTGATTGATTTGCTGGTGGGTCTCGTGCTTGCTGAAAAACTTCTCGACTAAACTTGGAGATGAGATGGAAATCGATTTGGCAATTTTGGCGGATGCAGCAACAATCGATGCTACTGGTAAGCTTAACATTCTTGGCGTTTTCGATCGGATCCAAGTGAGTAAGTTTCCAGCACAGTTTGCTCGGATTGCTCTGGTCCTCAGATTAGCAGCAGGAACCTCTGAAGTAGGTGCCCACGAAATGGATATTAAGTTGATTGATCCTGGAGGTGGCAAGATTCTTTCTCT
>DUCW01000025.1:0-7919 GCA_012959595.1 Gemmatimonadota bacterium | reverse complement strand
GCAGTTGGGCAGCGGTGGTAACGCTGGGGGTGGCCTCAGGGTCCCTCATATTCTCAATATTGATGGGTTAGTTTTTCCTGGTCCTGGCATCTATAGTTTTGACGTCAAGATAGATCAAGAACACCACGTCACTATATCATTGTTTGTAGAAGGATCCGATACTAATTAAGAAGTATTTCTGGTAATTATTTGACCACGTCACTTGTTGGTAAGATTGTAGGATAATCATTTGTCACTTACCGTGGCTCGTGGCTCTTATTGATTTCTGTCAGGAGGAATTTGGAATGAAGGCCCAGACAAGGGAACGCATCTTATTAAAGAACATTGAGGAAGAGATGCGAGAATCTTTCCTTGATTACTCAATGAGTGTGATTGTGCAAAGAGCGTTGCCCGATGTACGTGATGGGCTGAAACCCGTTCATCGTCGCATACTTTTCGCAATGCATGAGGCTGGACTAAGACCAGAAAAGCCGTATAAGAAATGTGCTACTGTAGTAGGGGATGTTTTGGGGAAATACCATCCGCATGGGGACTCTGCGGTATACGATGCTCTCGTACGGATGGTGCAAGAATTTTCATTGAGATATCCGTTAATTGATGGGCAAGGAAATTTCGGTTCTATAGATGGAGATTCTGCGGCAGCATACCGATATACCGAAGCGAAACTTTCTGCTATTTCAGAACAAATCCTAGCAGATATAGAAAAAGAAACTGTTGATGTAGCTGAAAATTTTGACGGACAGAGGACAGAGCCGGTTGTCATGCCATCGAAGGTTCCAAATCTTCTTATTAATGGATCTTCGGGGATCGCCGTAGGCCTGAGCACTAACGTTCCACCTCATAACTTGGGTGAAGTCGCTTCCGCACTTAAAGCATTAATTGAGGAACCAGAACCTTCTCTGGATCTCATTATGAGCTACCTGCCCGGTCCCGACTTCCCTACTGGCGGACAGATTGTAGGTACCGCTGGCATAAGGCAAATGTATGAGACAGGGAAAGGCCGAGTTGTCATGAGAGCTAAGATAATCAAAGAGGCACTCAGGGGTGGAAAAGAGCAACTCGTCGTTACTGAATTGCCCTATGCGGTCTCGAAAACTCGGATCATTCGACAAATAGCGACTGTGTCAAGGAAAGGTGGAATAGCAGCTATTTCAGATATTCGAGACGAATCAGATAGAGATGGAATAAGGCTAGTTCTGGAGATGAAAAGAGGCACTGTTAGTGGTAACATCATTCAAGAGCTTTATAAAAAAACGAGTCTTCAGAGCACTTTCGGTGCCATACTAATCGCACTAGACGCTGGCCAACCTAAAGAATTTAATTTGATAGAGCTATTGGAGCGTTTTAAAGACCACCGGATCGATGTAATTCAGAGACGGTCGCTATATGACCTAGAGAAGGCGGAAGCGGAAAAACATGTTCTTGAGGGGCTTCTGGCGGCATTGGGCGTTATAGAAGAAGTGATATCTATCATCAGGGGATCAGCAGATAGAAAGGGGGCTCTCAACGGATTGCAGGATCTTTTGGGCCTTTCCGAGATACAAGCCGAAGCGATCCTGAATATGCGCCTAGCGAAACTAACGGCCTTGGAGCAGAAAGGATTAAAAGGAAGGCTTAAGGATCTCAGCACGGTTATCAGGGAGTTGAAAGGAGTCGTTCGAAGTGAAGCAAGAAAATTAGAGATTATACATGAGGAGTTGGATGTTATAGTTGAAAAATTTGGAGACGAACGGCGCACTCTGATTACAGAGGGTGATGATTCCGAGCCCTATATCATTGAAGAGAAGGTTGCCGATGAAGAAGTCGCTGTGACCCATACATCTCAAGATTTTGTAAAACGAATCCCTATACGCCTTTACAGGAGGAGAATGACCTCTGGAAAGCCATTGACCAACATGGAAGATTTTGAAAATGACTACATCAAAAACGTTTTTTTTGCTAGAACGCAAGACTATCTGCTGGCCTTTACAGAGAAAGGCCGAGTTCATTCTCTTCCCGTGTCTCAAATAACGGAAGGGACAATAAATTCTCGTGGTAAGTCTGGGTATGCTCTCACGGGTGCTGACAGAAAAGACGCGATGGTCAGACTCATACCAGCAGAGCATCTGGCAACTAGTTCTTTCATTGTTTCGGTCACCAAGAAAGGGATGGTCAAAAGGACAGCTATCTCAGAATATAACCATCCCCGTAGCGGTGGAATTATTGCCGGGAAAGTGAAGGCGGGAGACCATATACTGGATGTGCACATTACGGATGGAGATTGCGACGTCCTAATATTGACCCAAGGAGGTAGATCCGTCCGGTTTCCTGAGTCTGAAATTTCTATTGTTGGACGGACAGCACTGGGGGTAAAGGGAATTAGTTTAAAGCCAGGGGATTCGGTTGTCAGTATGTTGACTGTTAGGAGAGAAGGTCTAGTGCTTTGTGTTGGCCAGGACGGATCTGGTAAGAAGATTGAAACTAGGGAGTTTCCCATAAGGAAAAGGGGTGGTTTGGGTGCTACAGTCATGTCCACGGAAAAAGGAAGCCTTTTGGTTTTTGCGTTGGAAGTAGTTGATGGAGATCAGGTAAATATCATGACGGAAAAAGGAAGCCTCCACCAGATAGAAATCGACGATATTCCATCCCAAAAACGTGGTAAGGAGGGGCACTCCTTGGTTGGCCTCCAAAAAGATGATGCGGTCATTGAGGTAGCTTTGGAATATGCTACCAGAGAAGCGGTTGAAGAAGAAGCGGTTGAAGAAGAAGCGGTTGAAGAAGAAGCGGTTGAAGAAGAAGCGGTTGAAGAAGAAGCGGTTGAAGAAGAAGCGGGAGCTTCGGAACAAATGAACTTGCTAGATTAACTGCTGTAGCAATCTAGAGATTCGCTATTTTCGGCCCCTAGGAGATCCTACTTGCCAGCTTCTTAACTTGTCTGAAGAAAGATATTTAATGTGGCCAATAGGAATTTCAGGAGTGGGAATAGTAAGATTTGGATCGGGACAAGCTGGGCTTTGATCAGACATTGGGGTAGCTAGGATAAATAGACGGAAGAAAGCGGTTTTCTATAAATGGACTAAGAACTAGGTGGAGAAGGAACAATGTCAAAAATTAATTTCAGGATTTTGCTAGGGGTATGTCTGTTTTTGGGTTCTTCTCCGGTGGCAATCAACCAGGTTCTTGCAAAAATGCCAGCACAGGAGGGGAACTTAAGGAATATTCGTCAACTTACTTTTCAAGGAGAAAACGCGGAGGCCTATTTTTCTTTTGATGGGCAAAAACTCGTTTTTCAAGCAACCGGTAGAGATGGCGGGTGTGATCAAATTTATAGCATGAATTTGGATGGAAGCGAAGTGGAACTTCTGAGTACTGGAGAAGGTCGGACAACCTGTGCATATTACTATCCCTCTGGAGATAAGATACTCTATTCCTCGACCCACCATTTTTCTCCAGAGTGTCCAACGCCACCCGATTTTTCCAAGGGGTATGTCTGGGCGGTCTATCCTGGCTATGACATATTCGTTGCGGATTCAGATGGATCTAATCCCAAACAATTAACCAATTCATTTGGTTACGATGCTGAAGCCACCTTTTCTCCAGTTGGGGACCGGGTGGTCTTTACTTCAATAAGAGATGGAGACTTAGATATATACTCAATGAAATCAGATGGTTCGGATGTTCTGCGATTGACGGAAGACTTAGGCTATGACGGGGGTCCTTTCTACTCACCAGACGGTTCGAAAATAGTGTACAGATCACACCATCCTAAGCCAGGGCAGGAAGCAGAAGACTATACTTCTTTATTAACTGATGGATTGATCCGGCCTAGTGTACTAGAAATTTTTGTGATGGATGCCGATGGCTCGGATAAGAAGCAAGTCACTCACAATGGAGCTGCGAATTTTGGCCCTTATTGGCATCCGTCTGGGTCAAGAATAATTTTTTCCTCCAATATGGATGATCCCAGTGGACGTAATTTTGATCTCTATTTAATCAATGAGGATGGTTCTGAATTAGAAAGGATTACCAACTCGGAGGGTTTTGACGGCTTCCCGGTTTTCAGCCCATTTAGTTTGAGGATCTAACAGGAATCAATCTAGAGAGGGTGAGACTAACGTGTTTATTGCAGAGTGGGTAGAATAGTCTGTGTGTACTCCAGGGAGAGGGTTTTGCTAGAAACCGCTATCATGGGCTGCTAGCGATGGCTTCTTCCAAAAGAGTTTTAACTGTCGACAGTTCAAGGGAAGAGATGCTTAATTCTGCCTGTTCTCGGGTTGTTTCCCTGAAAAGCATCCTTGTCTGAAGATGGCCGATGATGCCAAGGCCGGTACTCGCCCATTGTGGGAATACGAGGTAGGCCACATACGGACGTAGCAGATCTGTCACGGTTTCGATCTCTGTGGATACAGTGTAGGGTAGTCCGTCTGAACCTTCAAAGGCAGGCGGTCTTTGGTGTATTTTGATATAGCTGCCGAGTGTGGTGTCTTGGGATTTCTCCCTATGCATGATGAGTATTATTCCCGTTAATTGACCAAGTGTGACAAACACGGTAGGGCGAATCATCTAAAGTAGCAGATCTACGGTTTGTGATATGCTTTTCTAGAAGGTAGTATGGCCCCAAGTATTCGTTTTGTCATTTCTAAAGGAAATAATATGAGAGCGGCATTTTTTTCAAGCCATGGTGGTCCTGAAGTAATGGAAATTGGAGAGATCGATTCCCCGATTCCAGGGCCAGCAGAAGTCAGAATAGAGGTCCGAGCGGTTGCTATGAACCACCTAGATCTGTGGGCTCGCCGTGGACTTCCTTTTGAAATTCCTATGCCGCATATTGGCGGGTCAGATTTAGCAGGGGTCATTGATCTTGTGGGCCCAGATGTAGACAAATCGGTTTTGGGATCACGGGTAGTAGTCAATCCATCGTTGAATTATGAGTGGTACGAAGCACGGAATTCTGGATTTTCCTCATTTGAAAGACCTTTTCAGATCTTAGGCGAACACACCCAAGGTGGTATGGCTGAATATTGTGTCGTTCCTATTAAGAACCTCATGGAAATCCCCCAAAATATTCCATTCGAATTAGCAGCGGCAGCTCCAGTGGCATATGTGACAGCTTGGCATGCTTTAATTGGTAGGGGGAGGCTTTGTCCTGGAGAAAGTGTTTTGATAACTGGGGCTTCGGGTGGAGTTTCCACTGCGGCTATACAAATATCAAGATTGATGGGTGCGAGCGTCTATGCTGTCACCAAAGGATCTGAAAAAGTGGCCCAGGCTAAATCTCTCGGAGCAGATTATGTATATGATAGGGAGTTAGTGGATTTTGCTCGGGAATTGTGGAAGGATACCAAGAAACGTGGGGTAAACGTAGCTCTTGACTCTGTGGGAGAACCGATGTGGGAAGGCTGTTTGCGATCAATGGCACAAAGTGGTCGACTCTTGGTCTTCGGCGGTACTGGGGGATCAGTGATAACGAGTGATGTGCGGTCTATTTTTTGGAAGCAACTGTCGATTATAGGCTGCACCATGGGAAATCCTAAGGAATTCCAAAGGGTTATGCGACTCGTCTTTGAGGGAAAATTGGAGCCATCTATACACGCTGTCATGCCTCTCGACCAGATCCGTGAAGCGCATGATTTACTTGAGAAAGGAGAGGTCTTCGGCAAACTGGTGCTGGTACCATGAGGAAATTACAAAAACAGGTTGATGAATGGATTTCTCGATTTGAAGAGGGTTACTGGCCTCCCTTGGATACCCTTGCCCGGTTAATGGAAGAGGTGGGGGAGCTCTCACGTATTATGAACCACCGCTTTGGGAGTAAGTCGAAGAAAACAGAGGAGAAAGAGCAGGAGGTGTCCGAAGAATTAGCTGACGTTTTATTTGTAATCATTTGTCTTGCGAATAGCCAGGATATCGATCTAGGAGCAGCTTTCCAGTCTGTTATGAAGAAATATCGAGATCGAGATGGTGATAGGTGGACGCTTAAGGTGGATTTCCAGGAAGATGGTTCCTAACCCTTCCGTCGACCAAATAGCCACCAGTTTTAGAAAAGACACCTCCTCCGTAGGCCGACAGTGTTGCCTTAGGTTGGCCAGCAGCTGATGAGATGATCGAGGTCGTCGATGGTATTGTAGAAATGCGGGCTTACTCTGACATGTCCTGGCCGACTGTCAAGGATGATATCTTTCTCAGACAATTTTGCTACAATCCTCTCTGGATGATCTGACTTGATCATCACTATAGCTGAGCGATTCGAAGGATCTTCTGCAACCGTTAGACCTAGGTTCACAAGGTTGTTAATAAGGTATTCTCTGAGCTGGGTGTTCTTATGGTGTATCTTTTCTATGCCGACCTCGTCGATACATTCTTGGCCACCCAATGCAGTATATATTGTAGGGAGTGCAGGAGTACCCATTTCGAAGCGCCGAGAGTCCTGGTGCGGCTCGAAATGATCTAGCTGAAAATCGAATTGATCTCTGGAAGCAAACCAGCTGGTGATTCTTGGTTGCATTGCTTCTATGAGTTCATTTCGGACATAAAGATAAGAAAGACCCGGTCCTCCACACAGCCATTTAAGAGATCCGGTGGTATAAAAATCTACCGAACTATTTTCCAGATCGACAGGTATTTGTCCGGGTGCTTGATATCCATCAATGAGTAAGAAAGCACCAGATTCATGTGCTATATCAGCCAGAGATTCTACATCCTGAATGTAGCCGGTCGTGTAAAAAACATGGCTGGTAGCAATAAATGCAGTTTTTTCATCCACGGCATCGGCGAACTGTTGAGGATCTATGTGAATTCCATCAATGCTGGGCAGAACAACCAATTCGATATCTGGCTTGACGGCCCACTGAAATGCTAGGGTCGGAAAGTCCAACTCAGTGCAGATAACTTTATTTCGTTTTCTGTAGTCAACGGATTCGGCTATTACTGACAGTGCCGTGGATGTGGAGGGCAGGAAAGCCAATTCTTCTGGCTGTATGTTTAAGAATACAGAAACACGGCCGCGGAGTTCCTCTATGACGTTTCCCCAGGTGTTATACCAAGCGGAAGCACCCCAACTGTTCCATATTTTCTGAAACTCCTCTAAGTGACCCATGGAACGCAGGGAGAGAGCTCCGAGGGAACAGGAGTTTAAATAGGTCTTGTTTTTGAGGATAGGAAATTCCGAACGGATTTTGTTAAGCTCCATGAGCAGGCTCTCAAATTAGTAGGTGTGCTGGCAGTCCAAAGAGTTTGTAGGTTTGTTTAACCCGTTGTTTTTATCCCATGTTCGGAAGTGAAGATGTAACCTTAAGGTTTGCGAGTATTCGACGATAGGTGCTATGAGCGAAAAAATAGACTTTAGACAGGGCCTAGAGAACAAGATTCAATCACTGGGATTTGATTTTTATGGTATCGCCGGTGTAGAGCTGAGTTCTCATATGGATTTTTATCGAGACTGGTTGGATAAAGGGGCACACGGCGAAATGCAATATCTGGCCAGAAAGGACTCCGTTACTAGACGCTCTGATCTCAGGGAAACCTTGCCTTCCATCCAGACAGCACTGGTAGTCGCCCAAAACTATTTCCAGGATGATTCTATTGATCATCTTGATGATCAATCTCGGGCTGTTTTTGCAAGGTATGCCCGGGGTGAAGATTACCACGATGTCATCGGGAAGAAACTAAAGACCCTTCACAGATGGCTGAATGATTTTGTAGGCAATGAGGTGGAAGCACGTCTGTACGTGGATACAGGACCCATACTGGAGAGAGAATTAGCACAGATGGCTGGCATTGGATGGTTTGGTAAGAACACTATGCTCATTAATCCCAGAACGGGGTCGTTTTTCTTCTTGGGAGTGCTATTGATGGATTTGGACATCTCGCCTGACCAATCTTTTTCGAAGGACCATTGTGGGTCGTGTAAGGATTGTTTGGATAGCTGTCCGACTGGTGCA
>DUCW01000024.1:5628-6629 GCA_012959595.1 Gemmatimonadota bacterium | reverse complement strand
CTGTAGCTGTCAATGTGCCCGAGTGAGCTATAATTTCCGTTGAACCGTTTGCTATCGATGTGACTAGGCCAGTCTTTGAAACTGTGACTACTTGAGGGTTTTCCGAAGACCAAATCACAACGGGATTCTGCAATTCAATTCCTTCGAAAGTTTCAGCGGAGATTGTTAGTTGCAATATTTCACCGAGTGAAGAAAATGTAATCGCAGTTGAAGTAAGAGAGAGAGATCTAAAAGGTGGGCCAGTTCCATCGTCGCAGGCGGTGAGTAAAACAAAGAATAAAAAGAAGAGTTTCTTTAGTCTTAAGATTCGGTTTATAGTTGTCAGATTACTCAAGAGTTCAATAAGGTTGGAGGTTTTCGGGTATACCTCTAAGATCAAGTTTGGTTTCAGTCATCAGTCGCCATCAACTATTTGCAGGAATTGTTCAATAATCAACATTTGAGTTTTCGGATAACACTGAAGTCATTATATGTATCTGTATCAATTTTACGTTGTATTAGCGATTTGGGGGAGTTCCTATATTTTATGAAGTTAATGCATTTTAGTAACATAAAGAGGGGAGAGACCCTTCTTTGTCTTGATTCGATCAGTTCTAGATGAGGATAGCACAATGTTTGGTATAACTTTCGGAAAGATTCATAGAGTCATTTTTGTCCTTATCCTGATGATGGGCAACATCGACGTGATAGTAGCTCAAGAAATCGAGTTAAACTTGCGACGATCAGGAAGCCAAGATCAAGGATTAAATGGTCGGGCCAATTTCGAATTGGCAGCACGATTTGCTCCTTATAAAATTAGCGAGTTGGTGCACAGCATCAGTGTGGATCCTCATTGGATAAAAGATACAGACAAGTTTTGGTATGAATGGGAAGATACCAATGGAATGAATTATCGAATTGTAGATCCTGTAACTCGAAGTCAATCTCAGGTTTTTGACAATAATTGGATGGCTGCAGAACTGACTAAAATCACAAAAGATCCATGGGATGGACAGCATCTT
>DUCW01000024.1:5327-5594 GCA_012959595.1 Gemmatimonadota bacterium | reverse complement strand
GGAAAGTCTGTCTCTGACCCCCGCCATTTTGAATTTGATCTAAGAACTAATGGTTTAATCGAACTGGGTTCAGAGGAAGCTCTGGAAAACCATCCAGAGTGGGCGAACATCTCTCCGGATGGGAATACAGTCATTTTTGCTAGGGAGCATAATCTATGGATGATGTCTGCAGCCGATTATGGAAAAATCTTACAAGTGAGAAAAGGAAAGGATGAAGAGGAGGCGGAGAGAGTAGAGGTGGACATAGGCGTGCAGGAGGTGCAACTG
>DUCW01000024.1:1588-5153 GCA_012959595.1 Gemmatimonadota bacterium | reverse complement strand
AAAGAAGCGGAAAAGGGCCAATATTTCCTGGTCAAAGGATTCCAAAAAAATAGCGTTGGTGCGTTCAGACCAACGTGAAGTTGGCGAACTGTGGGTGGTCCATGCGGTGGGTAATGACAGGCCAGAGCTCGAGACATATAAATACGATATGCCAGGTGAAAAAAATGTCACTAAAAATGAAGTCATCATTTATGACCTGGAAAATAGAAGTCAGATTTCTGTGGACGACAGTCCATGGCAGGATCAAATGATGTCGATAGCCTTGGATAGAGTTTTTTCTCCAACAGATGAAGTGTCACCTCAACCTTCGGTGTGGCTAGCCGATGGATCTTCAGAACTATGGATTACCAGGACAAGCAGGGATCGACATCGGACTGATGTTCTGGTGGTCAATACTGAAACTGGAAATGTTAGGGTGGTCATCGAAGAAAGAATGAATACATATCTGGATAGAGGATACGGCTCTGGTGGTTCAATAGAACGTTTGGGTCGTTTGAAGAATAGTGGAGATTTGTTGTGGTGGTCCGAAAGGGATGGATGGGGTCATATATACAGATACGGATCAGATGGAGTGTTAAAAGGTCGTTTAACAGAAGGAGCTTGGCATGTAGATGGTTTCTTGGGAGTAGATGAAGACCGAGGACATGTCTTCCTGCGAGCTAATGGAAGAGTTGAAGGTGAAGATCCATACTATCAACACCTTTATAGAGTCAATTTGGACGGATCAGGGCTTCTTTTGTTAAACGCAGGAGATTTTGACCATCAGTTCGATATGAGCGGATCGAAACGTTTCTTCGTAGATAATTATTCACGTGTGAACACCACCCCAAAGACAAGCCTCTACGATTCTTCTGGTCAAGTAATAATGGAACTCGAAGAGTCAGATCTTAGGTCGCTTACTGCAGCGGGCTATGGTTTTCCAGAGCCATATAAAGCCAAATCTGCCGATGGCGTCACTGACATTTATGGGGTGATGTACAAGCCGTATAATTTTGATCCTAACAGGAGCTATCCGATCGTAGCATATGTCTATCCAGGGCCTCAAACCGAATCAGTTTCAAAATCTTTTAGCTTGAATGGTTATGAACAGGGCTTAGCTCAATTTGGGTTCATAGTAGTCACTCTTGGGAACAGGGGAGGCCATCCCGATCGTTCAAAATGGTATCACAATTATGGTTATGGAGATCTCAGAGACTACGGTTTAGGTGACAAGAAATCAGTACTTGAACAACTAGGTGATCGACATGATTTCATAGATCTAGACAAAGTGGGTATTTACGGACATTCTGGGGGCGGATTTATGTCGACTGCCGCCATGCTTGTATACCCTGATTTTTTCAAGGTTGCAGTTTCCTCTTCAGGAAACCATAACAATGACGTGTACAACCGTAATTGGTCTGAAACTCACCACGGGGTAGAAGAGGTGATCTCTGAGGATGGTAGCGTATCTTTCGAATTTGATATAGAAAAAAATTCTGACCTGGTAGCAAATCTAAAGGGACATCTATTACTAACAACTGGAGATGTAGACAACAACGTACACCACGCGGGGACTTTCCGTGTTGCTGAAGCATTGATAAAGGCTAATAAGAGATTTGACTTTTTTATGTTTCCAGGACAGCGGCATAGTTATGGGGACATGAGTGACTATTGGTTCTGGCTCAGAGCAGAATATTTCGTGAAACATCTCCTTGGCGATGACAGGTGGGATCCGGATATACTGCAATTACAGGTTGAAAAAGGCAAAGTGAACTGATCTCAGAGTAAGGATTGAATAGCTTAAAAGGCGTAGGCTGTCCTACTAAATCTATAAACCGATCTAAATACTTGTGTTAATTTCGGGTCGTTTGAGGTAGAGCTTCCAGGTTAGACTGTTTGCTTCCTAGGAGCATGGGTTTTTACCCCTAAGTAGATATAAGGATTTGAACAACTATTAAGAGAATAAAAATAATATGACAAGATCTTTCGGTCCTAGGCGTGCTATCTGGACAGAGGTTAGTGAATGCGATAAGAATTTAGAGAATGAAACATTCCTGGATCATCTTAGACGTTTCGACGAGATATACAGAGCTATAGTAGCTACTCAGTTTAATTTCCATCAATCGGGGCACCCAGGCGGATCGGTTTCGGCCGGCCACATTATGAGTAGCTTGCTTTTCGACTCAATGGACTATGATTTCCGTGATCCTGTGCGCTCGGATCAAGACCTTCTGTCGTTTGCGGCTGGACACAAGGCTACTGGCCTTTATGCAATGTGGGCCTTGAGGGATGAATTGGTAAAGATTGCAAAACCGGAATTACTACCTTCACAGAAGAAATTCAGGCTCAGACTTGAGGATCTGTTAGGGTTCAGAAGAAATCCGACTCATACTGCTCCGTTATTTAGAAAATTTGAATCTACTCCCTTGGATGGACATCCAACTCCCATGACTCCATTCGTGAGAATTGCTACTGGGCCATCGGGTGTGGGTATGGCCAGTTCAATTGGGTTGGCATTCGGGGCGGCAGATTACTACGGTAAGGATGCTCCGACTGTTCACATGCTGGAGGGTGAGGGTGGACTCACTCCAGGTAGAGTTTACGAGAGTGTGGCAGCTGCTGGTGTGGCCGGATTATCCAACGCCGTTTGCCATTTGGATTGGAATCAAGCGTCCATTGATTCCGACAAAGTAACGAGAGAAGGAGATACGTGGGGGGATTATGTTCAGTGGGACCCGATGGAATTTTTCTATTTGCATGACTGGAATGTGATTCATGTAGCTAATGGATTCGACATGGGTCAGGTAGTGAGTGCACAAAGGATGGTTCCGGAAATCAATAATGGCCAGCCAACAGCTATAATCTATCGCACCGAGAAAGGTTGGAATTACGGTATTTCAGGAAAAAAATCCCACGGTGCAGGACATAAAATGGGAAGTGATAGTTGGCATGAAGTCATGTCACCACTTTTTGGCAAACAGGCCAGCGAACTGCCTTCCCCTGAAGACAAATCCAATTTGGAGGAAATAGAGTCCTGTTTTTGGGAAACCTTGCTTAGAATACGTGGCTTAATCGAGAAAGAAGAAGATATGTGCGAGTCTCTATCTAACCGAATCCAAAGTTCTTCTGAACGTTTAAATGGTTACTGTAGGGAACCACGTGCTACCGCACCAAACGTAGAAGGTGTGATTCAGGCGTGTGATCCCGACAGCACACCTCCTGATTTGCTTTTGGAAATCGGCTCAACATTTCCCCTACGTAAGCAACTGGGAGAAGTTTTAGGGTATTTAAATAGAGAGTCAAATGGAGCCATTCTGTTTGGAGCGGCTGATTTGAGTGACTCTACTGCTGTGTCTGGAGCCAATCAAGGATTTGCAGAAAATTTTTGGCATTACAAATCTAATCCATTAAGTAGATCATTGAGTATGGGCGGGATTTGTGAGGATGGCCTTTCTTGCATACTCGTTGGAATATCGGGATTTGGAAGACATATAGGTGTCGGGGCTTCGTATGGTGCATTTCTTTCACCGTTGGGCCACATCGCTGCTCGTGTTCATGCGATCAGTCAACAAATGAAGCAGGAGTT
>DUCW01000024.1:476-1492 GCA_012959595.1 Gemmatimonadota bacterium | reverse complement strand
ACCCATGCAGATCCCCAAGCATATCAACTACATGCCGAGAATTATGCACCCGGTAGCGCTATCACTTTGACTCCATGGGAGCCTCAGGAGATTTGGCCCCTTGTAGCTGCTGGGCTTAAGGCACGTCCGGCCGTCCTTGTACCTTTTGTTACCAGACCCAATGAACCGATATTGGATAGAGTTTCTTTGGGATTGGCACCTGCATCTGGTGCAGTCGCAGGACTGTACTGTTTGTCGGAACCTAGTTCGGTTGATCTGGATGGCGTTGTTGTCCTACAAGGCTCTGGAGTCACTCTAGTTTTTGTGAATGATGTATTGCCAAAGCTCAAGCAGAAAGGAATTAATTTAAGAGTTATGTATGTGTCTAGTCCAGAGCTATTTGATCGACTTCCAGAGAGTGAGAAGCAATCAATTTATAGTGAAAAAATGGCACAAAATGCGATGGGGATCACGGGGTTCACGTAGCCCACAATGTATCGGTGGATTCAATCAGACTTGGGCAGAAAACATACTATGCACCCATTCCAAAAAGGTCATTACTTAGGTAGTGGGCCGGGTGACGATGTGATCCGAGAGGCTGGGTTGGACGGACCCGGTCAGTACGAAGGAATTAATAAATATATTGAGGCAATAAAAAACCAAGGAAATCTTGAGTAACATTTTATACGGGGGAATCAGTGAGACCGCGACAGTCATTGGGAGAAGAGGCTTCGTTAAGTTTCTTTGTTACACGACGGGATTAGTCGGATCCACTTGGGTCAATTCAGCTTGCGAAATGAGTTTTAGAAATAAATCGAATGTACTACGGCCTTTCGAACCGATATTGTTGGAGCATTCGGACGGAGGGGTGATGATTGAATCACCCATGCCGAATCTCCCCTTAGCGTATGTTTCAAGGAATGAAAAAAAGATTTTTGTTGAATACGAATCTAGAATAAGCGTCAGCGTCGTTTTGGCCGCTCATATTTCTGTGAGTTCTGGTTTATGGAGAATTCCTCTATTTGGCGAAGATGTAC
>DUCW01000024.1:0-283 GCA_012959595.1 Gemmatimonadota bacterium | reverse complement strand
GGAAAGGATGGGTGAGTGGTGGGCCGTGGCTGGTTAATCAATGTGGTGGGATTACCCAGAAACTGTGTAGGGAAGTGTTCACTTCAGTTGGGAGAGGGGTGAGACATGATTCTAAGGCTTATCGCATTTGTGCTGGAACAGGAAAAGCCACGGAATTCTTGAGTTGGGTTTGTCCTGAAGTTTGAAGTGAATCGAATGATGGGCAATTCCGTGGCCAAGTTTAGGCATTATTGGTTGGTTTAATGTTAGTTGTTTTGACTAGAGATGGTATGAAAATTGGCTG
>DUCW01000023.1 GCA_012959595.1 Gemmatimonadota bacterium | reverse complement strand
CATGCTCGATTTCAATATTCCTTGAAAATTCTTCCTTTTTGTTCGGATCGAGTAATGGCCGCAGTACTGCGACGCAACGAGACGCGTCGGGAACATGAACAATGGTTCCGCTGTAGTTGGGGTCTATTCGGACTGCGGTATGTCTGCGAGATGTGGTCGCCCCACCGATAATCAGAGGAATACTGAAATTCAATCGATTCATTTCGGAGGCCACATGGGCCATCTGGTCTAGAGAAGGAGTGATTAGGCCAGAAAGGCCGATTACATCCACTCGATTCTTTTGAGCTTCCTCAAGAATAGTTTCGGATGGGACCATGACTCCCAAGTCCAGCACTTCATATCCGTTGCATTGCAGAACCACTGACACGATGTTCTTTCCAATGTCATGTACATCACCTTTCACCGTCGCCATCAGTATCTTTCCAACTGATCTACGACTTTCTTTTCCCGCAGTTTTTTGAGCTTCGAGGAAAGGTTCTAAATAAGTAACGGCTTTTTTCATCACTCTCGCACTTTTAACCACCTGAGGCAGGAACATTTTGCCCGATCCAAAGAGGTCGCCCACCTGGTTCATTCCGTCCATCAGTGGACCTTCGATCACATCTATAACTTTGGAGTACTGTAGCCGTGCTTCTTCCACATCCTCTTCTATGAATTCAGTATTACCATGGACCAGTGCGTATCGCAGTCGGTCAACGAGAGGTTTAGACCTCCATTCTTTTGTGTCTACCGATTTTCGGGGTTCATCAGAGTATTGTTCCGCAAGCTTGGTGAGTTCTTCAGTCGCTGTCACTTCTCTGTCAAGAAGTACGTCTTCAACACATTTAAGCACTGATTCGGGTAACTCGTCATAGATCGGCAAGGTGCCAGCGTTTACGATTGCCATATCCAGTCCAGATCTGATTCCATGGTAAAGGAATGCTGAATGCATAGCTTCTCTTATCCTGGGGTTTCCCCGAAAAGAGAACGAGATATTGCTGAGGCCTCCACTAACCAAAACTTTCGGAAGGCTTTTCTTTATTTGACGTGTAGCCTCTAAGAAATGTAAACCGTAAGAGTTGTGTTCCTCGATACCTGTTCCGACTGCGAAGATGTTAGGATCAAAAATTATATCTTCTGGTGGAAAGCCGACTGTATCGGTCAGGATATCGTAAGCCCGTTGGCAGATGGAAACCTTCTTTTCAACTGTATCTGCTTGACCGTGTTCGTCGAATGCCATCACAATGACAGCTGCCCCATATAGCCGGATTAAATTTGCTTGTTCGATGAAGCGGGTTTCGCCGTCTTTGAGACTGATGGAATTAACGACACATTTGCCCTGCACACATTTAAGTCCAGATTCCAACACTTCCCATCTGGAAGAATCCAAGACAAAAGGGATTCGACTCACTTCTGGCTCACCGGCTAGAAGATTCAGGAAAATAGTCATGGCTTCAGCCGAATCCAACAGCCCTTCGTCCATATTGATGTCGAGCATTTGAGCACCTTGTTCGACTTGTTGCCTAGCAACTTCAACGGCTGCTTCATAGGAGCCACTTTTGATCATCCCTCTAAATTCTTTTGATCCAGTTACATTGGTACGTTCACCGATATTGACGAAAAGCGAATCTTCTCCAATGGTGAGAGGTTCGAGACCGCTAAGTCGACATCGGGACTCATGTTTTGGAGTGCTTCTAGGAGTCAATCCTTCTGTAACGGTCGAAATCGCAGTTATATGTGAAGGTGTGGTACCGCAACATCCCCCAACGATGTTGATAAAACCAGCCTCTGCGAATTCCTTTATAATTGATGCCGTTAATTCTGGAGATTCGTCATACTCACCGAAAGCGTTGGGCAATCCTGCGTTCGGATGGCAGCTAATCGGAATTTCTGAAATTCCCGATAATTCCTCCAAGTAAGGCCTCAGTTGGGTAGCCCCAAGGGCACAATTCAGTCCGACCGAAAAGGGTTTGGCATGACGGATTGAGTAGTAGAAGGCTTCAAGGGTTTGACCACTTAGGGTTCGTCCACTAGCGTCCACTATCGTCCCTGAGATCATCAGAGGGACTTTCTTTCCTAGGGTTTCAAAAGCTCGGCTGACCGCAAAGATGGCAGCTTTGGCGTTCAAGGTGTCAAAGATGGTTTCAACCATTAGGAGATCCACTCCACCGTCCAATAGTCCGCGGATCTGCTCAGAATATGCCGTCACAAGCTGATCGAAGTTTACATTTCGGTATTCAGGATTGGAAACATCGGGAGACAGTGAGGCTGTTCTGTTGGTGGGACCGATGCTACCACAGACAAAACGTGGTTTCTCCGGTGTTTTACCAGTGACGATGGCTGCTGCCTTACAGGCAATTTCTGCTGATGCTTTATTCAATCGGTATGCCTGCTCTTCTAACTTGTAATCGGCTAGTGAGATCGATTGGGCATTGAAAGTATTTGTCTCAATTATATCGGCACCGGCATCTAGATAAGATTTGTGAATATCGTAAATGGCTTGAGGTTGGCTCAGAGATAGGAGGTCGTTGGCACCTTGGAGAGGAATGTGATGGTCCTTAAAGAACTCTCCTCTGAACTCTTCTTCAGAAAAGTTCAGATTCTGGATCATAGTTCCCATTGCTCCATCCAGAACGAGGATTTTTTTCTGGAGAAGTTGGCCTACTGTGGAGTCATCATTAGAGATGTCGGTTAAGCCGTTCATTATCTGTCGTCCGTTACAGTTACTAACCAGGGAAGAGATAGGGCAGAAGGCCTCTAGGACAGCTTGCTTAAGACAACTTTCAGCTTTTTAGCGGTTGTCGATGGGCCGCAATATGCCATAAATCACCCTTTCCAGTTTGCAGGTAAAACTACTGTGATTAGTCGATGTTTCCTAGTCCTGTCCATTAAAATTGCCCGTATCTCAGCAATGTGCAGCTTAGTGGTGCCTAGTTTTTGGCTTTGACACGGAACTCTATTTTGACCAAAATCGTTTAAGTAAATATTTAACGTACTAGAAGCAAAGTGGTGACTTGAGTGAGTCACTCTGTTGGCATTGAAATTACGCGATGGAAGTGATTTCTGATTTTATCCCAAACGAAGCTAATAGGTGTCCAGTGTCTTCTGATGAATACAATTTGAGAGTCCGGAATAGGTTCTATAAAGGACATGGCTTAGGAAATGACTACCTAATTTTTGAAAAAGGAGAAGATTGTATTGTTGATGGAACTGCAATCACTAAGATATGTGATCGCTGGAAGGGAGTAGGTGCAGATGGGGTGGTCCTACTTATTGATAGAGATGGTCCGCCATTTCAACTAAGGATGTTTAATCCAGACGGGTCTGAGTTTGAAAGGAGTGGGAACGGGTTAAGAATTTTAGGTTCATATCTAGCTGGAGAAGGTCTTGTCGACAAAGATCCTTTTGAAGTTTCTGTCGGTGGAGATGTGATTTCCTTGGAGGTAATGAGGCAGGATTCATTGGGGAATTATGATGTCAAAGTCAATATGGGGACTGCCAATCTGGGTAACGATGCAGTCCATTTTGATTCCAGAGGCTTAGATGATGATGGTAGATTAAAACTGGGAGATTACGGTTGTTTTGAGTTAAATCTTGTTTCCATGGGTAATCCTCACTGTGTGGTTTTCCCTAACAATTGGAATCCGAATTTATTAGAACAGATCGGCCCTCTGCTTTGCGAACATGAATCATTCAGATCGGGTACAAATGTGCAACTAGCTCGGTTTGTAGCTGAAGGGGTGATAGAGGTGTTGATATGGGAGAGGGGAGTCGGAGTCACTTCAGCCTCGGGAACATCTGCATGTGCTGTGGCAGTGGCAGCAGTCCAGTCTAGTAGGGCAAATCCAGGAGAATTCCAAATTCAGATGCAGGGCGGATCCCTTCAAGTGTCGGTAGACGCAGAGTTTGGAGTCACTTTGAGAGGGCCCGTTCAAGAAGTGTTTCAGGGTAGATTGACCCAGGGATTCTTGGCTTCGATAAGCTAGAAAATGGGCCTGCTTAAGTCCTGACTCTTCTGAGTAGAATTAGTCCACAAACTAGAAAGATTAGGTTGGGAACCCATGCTGCAAATACAGGGTGTAGTGCACCAACTTTTCCAGCTGCTCCAGCAATCCGGAAAAGTAACAGGTAGAGAATGGTGGAACCTAGGGCGACACCTATACCGTAGGTAGTGCCACTCCTTCCCGATCGGGTAGCGAGCGGTCCACCAAACAAGATGATGACTAGAGTAGCCACTGCGATGGCAGTACGCTGCTCTTTTTTTACGATCAAAAAGCTGGGATCTCCCCCAGATCTGCTTATGTTTGCTGCCATACGGTCAATTTCAGCGGTGGTCATTTCATCTTCATCTTCGGGAACTTCCAGCAAGCTGGAAGGACTCTCTACAAATCCATTGGTTCTGAGTGAGTCGAAATAGAATGTCAGGTTTGATCCTTCCTCTCTGACAATACGGAGGTATCCGTCCCGAAAAATCCAGCCTGAATTTTCATGATAAGGAGCATCGCGAGCTTGAATGTGTTCGGCAAGCTCTCCGGTAATCGGATGGGGTACTTCCATCAAGATTTGACTGAGGAGGGGTGGTACAATTGTCAACCTCTGGGCTGTGATCGTCCTTTCGTCACTGCCTTTGAAAACAAAATCTGATCGAAGTAGAGAGCTAAAAGTTTCATTACGTAAGATTTGTCCAGATTGTCTCTTGGCCAAAGGAACAGCTTCATTCAGGACCAGACCTATTCCTGTCAGTACTAATCCTATCAATAGGAGCGGGACCATGAGACGATGGAAGGAGATCCCTCCAGCTTTGGCTGCGAGGATTTCCCGGTGTTGGGTCATAGAATGAACCGTGAAGACCGCAGCTACGAGGGCGGCGATAGGGAAAGACCATGAAACGAACTCCGGCAACATAAACAGGTATGCCATTATCAATTCCGAAGTTGCAAGTCCCCGACCGAAATATTGATCCAGGTTCTCTACAATGTCACCGATCAGAAAAAGCAAGGGAGCTCCTATTACAAATAGAAGAAAAATACCTGTAAAAGTTCTAATGATTAGCAGATCTAGGATTTTCATTAATCAGTGGTCCTCAAACGACCTAGAGGCTTGCGGAGCAACCTGCTAACCATAGAAAATATCTCGTCTAAGCCTCCACCCCTGTTGCTATTTTCCAGGCGGCCCAGCCCAAGTGTGAGAAGGACTCCCAGGCAGAAAAATACTATATTGGGAGTCCACATAGCCCATAATGGCGGTATGATTCCTCTGTCAGCTAGGTTTTCTCCTCCGATTAGGCCCGTCCAGTAGATGCCGAAAACGAAGACTGAGACCAGAATCACCATGCCAATGCCACCTCTAGGGAAACGTATTCCTAATGGTCCGCCGATCAGTACAAAAACAATACAAGCAAAGGCTATAGCGTATTTTTTATAGATTTCCACCGAGTAGCGATTAATAGCGGACTCCAGGGCGGCAACTTGAAGCTGATTTTGATGTGTGGTGAGTGCGTCTACCGCAACATTTTGGTCAATCCTCAGAACCCCATCAATTCCGGCTGTGGTAGTGATTTTAGAAAGGTCCTTAGTTATCTCTGAAACAGCTGTTTGAGCTCTTTCTAAGCTCTCATCCTGTATGGCCCTAATTTCAGTCGTTTTTTCTTCTATCGCTTCTTCTAACATCGAGATGGACATTTCTCGATCGCTACGGACACTACCCGTTTTCTGTCGGTCCATTTGGTTCGCAATCCCCCTCAATGGCACAATTTGCTTTTTGAACTCGGAGCGATTGAATTCTCCAGACCGACTCAAGTCTACCTGGAGGACTTCCCCAGAATACAATGTGAGGTAGAGATCGGTCTGTTCTTGGTCAAAAATCATTTCACCTTGAGATGCGTAAGTGGTTCTATGAATTCCTGGGTCACTAAGATCATAGATAACTACTTCTTCTAGATGGTTTGTATCTCGATCTATAGAAGAGGCTTGTAAATATATATTCCTAGTTCGGTCCTGAGTTTGAATGCGATTAATAACGCGTTCTTGAAGCTCAAAAGTGGGACTTTTCTCGCTTATGTCCACTACCAGATCTTTGAGCTGGTGGTTAGCAGAGGGTAGTATTTGGTCATTGAAAAACAGCATCACTCCGGCCATAGCAATTCCCAACAGTAGTGGTGGCATCAGCACCCGGATTGGACTAATGCCTCCTGCAGACATTGCTGTTAATTCATTCGCTGCCGTCATTTCACTGAAGGTGTACAGGAGGGCAACCAGAATTGACATAGGTAGGGTTAGGGCAATTGTATGGGGAAGGGAAAGAATCAAGAACTCTCCAATGATTGACCAGGGTAGTCCCTTGCCCACCAGGTTCTCTATTCTTTGAGCGATGGCGTTCAAGAATAAAAGCCCAGTAAGTGCTGAAAAAGCAAATAGGAATGGTCCTAGATGAGCTTTGATTAGATGTTTGGTAATTATTGTCATATTTTCATGCCAAATTGACTTTTGTAAGAATCGAATAATTGAACAACTGCTATTTCTCTTCCCTTGCTCTATAGGTCAATGGAGAAGTAACCTATGGCAATAGCATGTGACCGAACTTTCATTTTTATCATCTCTGGAGTGGATAATGCCCCCCTCTAATAATAACGAGGCTGATAGCTCGAAAACAGTTTTCGGAGAAATCGTTCGTGGGACCACAGGTGCAGATGTTGTTTATCAAGACGAACTGGTGACTGCCTTCAGGGACATCCAACCAAGGGCACCAGTTCATATTTTAATTGTTCCAAATAAA
>DUCW01000022.1:6410-6795 GCA_012959595.1 Gemmatimonadota bacterium | reverse complement strand
GTGTAGTTGAAGATGTACAAGATTCTTCAGTTGAGATTAGTCTCGATGAAGCACGATGGGATGATGAAGGGTTTGAAGTTGGTGATGTCATGGAAATTCCAGTTGAATTTTCTGAATTCGGTAGAAATGCCGTAATGGCTGTAAAGCAAAAAATTGTGCAACTGGTCAGGGAGAATGAACGAGACAGGATTCGTTACGAGTTTGAGGATAAGATTGGACAACTCGTAACGGGTGAAGTTCAGCAGATCGAATCAGGTAAAATAATAGTTCTCATTAATGGGGCACCCGACGCTGACGCACTGATTCCTTGGAAAGAACAGAACCCAAGGGAGAGATTTCGTCAGGGAGATCCAATTCGATGTGTGTTAAGAAAAGTTGATGAAAC
>DUCW01000022.1:0-6358 GCA_012959595.1 Gemmatimonadota bacterium | reverse complement strand
TTTTCGTAGGTGCATTGTTCAAACTTGAAGTACCCGAGATTCAGCAGGGAATTATTGAAATCAAAGAGATAGCCCGCGAAGTTGGCGGAAGAACCAAATTGGCGGTATACAGTCATGATGAGTCTATAGATCCAGTGGGCTCCTGCGTAGGACTAAGGGGGTCTCGTGTACAAGCGGTAGTCCAAGAATTAGGCGGTGAGCGTATAGACATCGTTCCATGGCATGCCGAACCAGAGGTTTTTGCCAGGCGTTCTTTAGCTCCAGCTCGTGTTTCTAAGGTTATGAGTGACCCTGCACGCAGGGTCATTACAGCCATCGTGAATGAGGATCAGTTGTCTCTTGCCATTGGGCGTAACGGTCAGAATGTGAGACTTGCGTCTCAGCTTATCGGATGGCAAGTCGACCTTTACGGTTCTAGAGAGTGGATAGAACTAGGAGCAGAACTAGGACTATTCGAAAGAGAAACAGGTGAAGACGAGTATGAAAGTTCAGACTTTGCTTTGGAGGAGCTAAAGCTTCCGGAAGAAACACTGGCAACTCTCCAGGGTTCAGGGTACACGACATTCTTACAAATTATCGATTTTTCCAAAGAAGATTTTGTTAAGATTGAAGGGATGTCAGAGGCAGAATCTGAAAAGCTGATGGAATTGATAGAGGAGCTAACAGTCCTTGATGAGGTCGCTCCTTCAGAGCCTAAAGAATCTGGTCAGCCCGATGAAGAATCGGACAAGGTTGAAGGGTGAGATCATGGATGATTTCTCAAAGAACGCTGCTTGGGGGCTATTAGGATTGGCACGCAGAGCTGGGATGCTGGAACAGGGTGTGGCGTCGACTCGTCAGGCACTAAGACAGGGTAGGGCAAAGCTGGTATGGATGGCCAATGACGGATCTGGGGCACAAAAAGCAAAAATAGTGAAACTTTTAAGACATAAAAGCATTCCATCGGTTACTTTTGGAACATGTGCAGATTTGGGTTCAATTTTCGGCTCTGATTCGGTAGCGGCCGTTGCTGTAACTAATCCAGGAATGGCTAGTCAGATGCTAGCTAGATTGCCTGGGGAGTCGGGATTGCTTAGTCCTGGCAATCTAGCCGAAGTGGGTAAATAGAATGAAAGTCCTTGATCTAGCAAGAGAATTAAGAGTTCCTCCACAGACGTTACTGAGCTGTTTACGAATTCTGCGCATCTCAGTTTTGCATACTGATGATCAAATGGATGAGGGAGATGTGGCTCTTGTAAGAGCACGTCTTGAACTGGTCCGATCTAGGCACAAGAAAGTTAAAGATAATGACTCTGCCATTCAGGTGGTTCTTAAAGACGCCAAAACCACCGGGAAACGCAGACGTCGCAGGCAACAACCGGATCTCGATACAGCAGATGACTCCCCCGAACCGGAACTAAAGGACATTCAGATTGAGGATGACTTATCCGCTCCTTCAAATCAAGATATTGAGGAATCAGAGAAACCTGAATCCAGTACAAACATTGCTGTTGAAGATGAGTCCAAAGAGCAAACGGATGTAGAATCACAAGAATCAGCATCAGAGGGAGTCCCGAAGGTAACCGTAAAAAAGGGTGAAAAGAAGAAGGAAGACTCTCCTGCAGAAGCGGGCTTGCGTCAAATCAGAAGGCCAAAGCCAACCAAAGCTTCATTGACTGCTCTAGCGGAACAGAAATCTACGGCGGGGGCTAGGAGAGCTAAAGTCGGCCAGGTGAGAGTACAAGCTGATGGATATAGCCCAGATGGTTCCAGAAATGCCCAGAAGAAGAAAAAAAATAAGAGGCGGCAAGACGTCGACCAGACAGCTGTACAGAGCAACATTCAGCGGGTTATGGCTGAAATAAAAGGTGGAGGTGGCGGTAAGAAGAAGAGGAGAAAAGGCCAGACCATTTCTAAGGAAGAGAGAGAAGCCGCTACTGCAGAGGCGGAAAAAGAGATTGAGAGAGAAAACACAACCGTGCGAGTAAATGAATTTTTGACAGCATCAGAACTGTCGGATCTTGTCGGAATTCCAGCAAACGAAATCATAGGTGCTGCCTTCAAGAATTTCGGTTTACTAATGACGATAAATCAGAGATTGGATTTTGAGAAAATTGAATTGGTTCTGGATGAATTCAATTTCACAGCGGTCCGAGAAGAGGAGTATGAAGTTTCGGAAGAAATCGAAGGACCGGAAATCGATGATGTAGATGCTGAACCACGTCCACCCGTTGTAACGGTGATGGGTCATGTAGATCATGGAAAAACTGTACTTTTGGATCACATCCGAAGTGCTAATGTGGTGGCAGGAGAATCTGGTGGTATTACCCAGCACATAGGGGCTTATCACGTTGATTTAGGGGATCAACGTAAGATTACGTTTTTAGATACCCCGGGGCACTCAGCTTTCACCGCGATGAGAGCTCGAGGAGCAGAAATTACAGATATTGTTATCCTTGTCGTAGCAGCAGATGACTCAATCATGCCGCAGACTCGTGAAGCTATTAGTCACGCTAAAAATGCAGGTGTGCCGATAGTGGTAGCGATCAACAAGTGCGATTTACCAACAGCTGATTCAGCAAAAGTAAAACAAGGGTTACTACAGGAGGATGTACAGATTGAGGAGTTTGGCGGACAAACACTTTGTGCGGAGGTGTCTGCCCTCAAAGGTGATGGTGTTGATGACCTCTTAGAGAAAGTACTGCTTCAAAGTGAGCTGATGGAGCTTAAGGCACCCGCGAAACAAGATGCAACTGGTACTGTCGTAGAATCACAACTCGATATATCAAGAGGTCCTGTGGTTACAGTTCTAATCCAGAAAGGAACCTTGAAGATCAGAGACACCTTTGTAGTAGGTCATTATGAGGGTAGGGTGAGAGCTCTGCTTGACGAGAAAGGACAACAGGTAGACCAAGTAGGTCCTGGTGTCCCAGTTCAGATTCTGGGTAGCATAGGAGTTCCACAGGCAGGTGATTCGCTGAGAGTCATGGAGAAAAGTAAGGCCAAAGAGATTGCAGCTAGTCGGTTAAGATTAGATAGGGATAAGCAGCTCAGAATAAGAGAACGGGCGGTCAGCTTGGGTAACTTCGCTAAATCTTCTGGCGAAGAAGGCTTGAGAGTCTTGGCTGTGATTGTCAAAGCGGATGTGGACGGTTCTGTACAGGCTCTCTCTGATGCATTGGAACACCTGGGAACAGACGAGGTTGGAGTTTATATCGTTCATCATGGAGTGGGGGCCATCAACGAAGAGGATGTCCTGCTCGCAGAGACCTCAAATTCTGTCATCATTGGTTTTAGAGTTCGGCCTTCTTCGAAAGCACGAAAGAACGCTGAGCGGCGCGGTATCGACATTAGGACCTATGAAGTTATCTACGATGCTGTTGACGAAATAAGATTAGCCCTTGAAGGGATGTTACCCATCTTGACCAAAGAGGAGATACTAGGATCGGCGGAAGTGAAGGAAATCTTCAAGATAGGTCGAGTGGGCACTATAGCGGGTTGTGAAGTTGTTGAAGGTCGCATCGACAGAAAAGCCAGGGCAAGAGTCATTCGAGAAGGAATAGTAATTTACGACAATGAACTCTCCTCACTAAAACGCTTCAAGGATGATGTCAAGCAAGTTCAGGAAGGCCTGGAATGTGGAATAGGGATTAAAGATTTCAATGATGTAAAAGTCGGAGATGCTATCGAGTGTTTCACAGTGGAAGAAGTCGCCCGAACCTTGGCTGACGCTAAATAGTGGTCTGTGTTCGATCTTAGATTAGTGGGTCAAACCTATGTCCTATTGTAGATTCGGACTGTTAAAACTGACCAACTGGAATGCTAGAGGCTGTCCCCCGAGTTTGCGGACTTAGCCAGTTGTGACCAATCAACGTTTGACCAGACTGAATGAGCAGTTTCGCAGGGAAATTATGGAAATCCTCATCAGAGACGTTAGGGATCCTAGAATTGGTGAAGTTGTTGTCACTGGTGTTGAAGTGACATCTGATCTTTGGTTAGCCAGAGTTTATGTACAATTATCAGGGTCAGTACAAGACCAGGAAGACGCCCTTGAAGGTCTCGTTGCAGCTCAGGGTTTTATCCGGCGTTCGTTAGCTAAAGGGTTGAGGATTCGTCGGATTCCAGAGTTACGGTTTCTGGAAGACAAAAGTTTTTCTTATGTCAAAAACATAGAGAAAGCTCTAGAGGAAATACATCGAAGTGATTCAGAAGGGCCAGTTGTCTCGGAGGAAGATCCTGAAGAGTAAGTCAGGTTCGGAACCTGGAAAGGTTGTTTTGGTGGACAAACCTTGCGGCCCCACCTCACATGACGTCGTTCTTTGGGCAAGACGAACTTTGGGCACGTCGAGAGTTGGACATTCTGGTACTCTGGACCCATTCGCATCTGGTCTTCTTCTGATAATGAGTGGATGGGCCACGAGGATTTCCGAGTATTTGACAGCACTGCCTAAAGTATATAGTGCGACTATTCAGTTGGGAATTAGCACAGATACAGATGATTCCACGGGTGAGGTGCTCGAGAGGAATGAGAATTGGAGACATCTACACAAAAGCAATATTATTAAATGTCTAAAGGAGTTTGAAGGACTTATTTCGCAGACACCTCCTCAGTATTCAGCTAAGAAGGTTCAGGGCGAACGAATGTATCGCAAAGCGAGGAGGAGAGAACGGGTCCAACTTGACCCAGTAGAAATTGAGATTTCCAGGATTTTTCTGACTGAATTGAGACTCCCTTCCATGAGGGTTACTGTTGAATGTTCAAGTGGAACGTATATCAGGTCATTGGCCAGAGATCTGGGTATAGCACTGGGCGTAGGAGGTCATCTAAGTGCCTTGCGTCGTTTATCGATAGGAGGGTTTTTAGTCGAGAATTGTATTGATGCAGATTTGCTCAGGGAAGGAGCGTTGCCAGACCGAAACGCTGAAATCGAAGTATCTAAGGCTCTAAAACATCTGCGATCCATCGATGTGGGAAAAGACATTGCCATGAAGCTTCGGAACGGTATTCCTGCTAGATTCCCTGATTCTGACTATAAGAATGGGGAGGTAATCGTAGTTTTATCCAAAGGTGAGTTGGTGGGTATGGCTGAAGCTGACCGGGAAGTAATAAGACCCAGAAAGATTTGCCCCGTGGTAGGGGAATGACAGAGTACTTTTCGGGTTACTGGGATGACCAAGGAAGAAATCAAATTATAGATTCCACGGTTATGACTATCGGAACTTTCGATGGAATACATCGAGGACATAGAAAGATAATTCACAAAATTTGTAATCGAGCCAGAGCGATTGGAAAAAAAAGCTTATTGGTCACCTTCCGTCCACATCCACTGTCGATCTTATCTCCGGATAAAGCCCCCGAGATGTTGACAACGTATGAGGAAAAAAAAGAAATATTAGCAGGATGTGGAATAGACTATGTCGCATTCCTGCCATTTAATAGCGATCTGTCTATTTATGATCCTAGACGTTTTGTGAAAGATTTTCTGGTAGATCGTTTCAGGGTCAGTGAATTGATCGTCGGGTATGATCATCGCTTTGGTAAAGGAGGAAGTGGTGATGCGCATCTGCTTGAAAAATTGGGAAAAGAGATGAATTTTTCTGTTGAAGTGATTGAACCAATGCTTAGCGGCGGCCAACCAATTTCTTCCTCACATGTTAGGAAAGCTCTTTCAAGTGGTGATGTGCGATCCGCTAACGACGATCTGGGGAGATCGTACTCCTTTGTGGGTGAAGTGGTGGCAGGAAATAAGAGAGGGAGAGAGTTGGGGTTTCCGACTGCCAATATTAGGGTTTTGGATAAACATAATGAGATGAAATTGATACCTCTAGAAGGTATTTATGCAGTGAAAGCTAGGGTCGACCAAGACGAGGTCATTGCAGCTCTACATATCGGTCCGAGACCGACTTTTGGAGATTTAGACAAGATGTTAGAACTATACATTTTAGATTTTAGCCGTGATATCTATAAGAAAAAAGTGAAAGTGGAGTTCGTAGAGTACTTAAGAGGTATACTTTCCTTCCAATCCACCGAGGGCTTGATCGCCCAAATGGAGAGGGATGTTGAGAAAACTAGAAGGATTTTTGAAGAAAACGTGTCTACATGAATATCCAAGCCCAAATGCCGATTTACGTGGCCCCTTGGAAAGCTACCCTGGAGTAAATCACACCGTTTTGCGGTTGCGATGATACTGATTCAACTAGGACTCTAGCTCAAAAATAAAGTGTTTTCGGGGAAATCAATTGTTCTAGTGTTGTTGATCCAACGTGGTTTAGCTAATTTACGCAACTATTCGTACAATTAGTGCGATCGACTTCCCTTGCAGTATTGACTCTTGCGGAGGCAAAAATTTATGACGATCAATAGAGAACAGATTATTGA
>DUCW01000021.1 GCA_012959595.1 Gemmatimonadota bacterium | reverse complement strand
CACCACCTTCCATGACTGCTACTACAGAGTTAGTCGTTCCCAGATCGATACCTATAACCTTTCCCATGACTGCTCCTTATAATTTAAAGTACTATTTCCTGAAGTTCGAATCCCACACTCACTTTGGTGGGCCTTCGCATTAGTTAGAGAGCAATGATCATGCCAAAGAATATTGGTGATTATAGGGCCAAAGTGACGGGGTTCGCACAAAAACATGCCAGAGTGACAGGGTTCACCGCCAACCAGGAACGCATCATGGAATCAATCTTAGCCTTCAGATCATCTATGAAGGTTTTTTGCCAGACTATTGCTCTTGAAGAGGATACCCCATTTCGTCTTTAGTTTTTAACGCGGCCTTTCTTCTATCAAGGGTTCCATCCTGAGAATAGACGTAGGAGCACCTCCCCTATCTTCTATTGCTAGATAGATGTAACCATCTGGTCCTTCCCGGACATCCCGGATTCTTCCTTGTGCCCTAACGAGGGTTTCCTCCGCTATGATTTGTTGGCCAAGGAGTGTTAAGCGTGCCAATTGCTGCCCAGCCATTCCTCCAACAAAGATATTGCCCTTCCACTCGGGGAAGCGGTCTCCAGTGTATATCATCAATCCCGACGTTGCTATAGACGGTATCCAAAAATGATTTGGAGATTTCATGTCATTGTCGTGGGTGCCCTTGTGGATAGCTAGGCCACTGCTGTAGTTGACTCCATACCCTATGACTGGCCAGCCGTAGTTAAGCCCTGGAGCGACTAAGTTTAACTCGTCGCCTCCTTGGGGGCCGTGTTCATTGATCCAGACATCGTTAGTATTTTTGTCAATTGCGAGACCCTGAGGATTTCTATGTCCATAACTCCAAATTTCAGGAAGTGTGCCTGATTGACCTGCGAAGGGATTGTCATCTGGTATTCTTCCATCGTCGTGGAGTCTGACAACAACACCGTGGTGATTGGAGAGATCCTGAGCTGGATGAGCTTGGAGGTCGCCGGTGGATGGTACTTGTCGATCACCAGCGGTGATATAGATATAGCCATTACCATCGAATGCTAACCGCCCTCCGTAGTGTCCACCTCCCCTTGAGACTGCTTCAAAAATTTCATTTAATCCAGTTAGTTGGTTGTTCTCGTAGCGAGCTCTGACGACAGCTGTGGTGGACTGAGTGCCGCCAGATTTGGGCTTAGAGAAGCTCAGATAGATCAACCGATTATTCTCAAAATCGGGGTGTAGGAGTACATCGAATAAACCTCCCTGGCCTTGAGCCACTACTTCAGGAACTCCAGCAACCGGTTCGGGAAGCAGATTCCCATTTTGTATGAGCCGGAGACGTCCTGGGCGCTCCGTGATTAACATATCCCCGTTGGGCAGGAAAGCCATGGACCAAGGATTAACCAATCCGTCGGCTACGGTGGTTAGTTTGTAGTCATAGAAGGCAGATCGGAGGGTTAGGTCTTGGCCTGAAGACGGAGTTCGCACAACTAATGTAAGCACAGCAAGAAGAAACATCCATTTGATTCGAACCATCTTTAATCTCTCCGCAATAAGTTTTCGATATCTAATAAATTAAGCTTATTGTTGGGAAACAGATAGAAGCTGTTTGATGAATTCCAGAATTACTAAGGGTTTCCAGTAAATGCAGGTTGTCTTATTCTTGACTCGTTGTGCTTTTCTTATTGCTTGGCGTTTAAATGTGAGAATGTGGAAATGGCAAAGACGTTGAAGTGGAGGTATCACAGGTCTGGTTGAACCAGTTGCAAACGTACGCAAGAGTTTCTTGCAATGCATGATATTTCTGATGGTTTGGTTCAGAATGCTATTAAGGAGCCACTCGAAGGATCCAGTGCTCTTTCTGTATTGGAGGATGTTGAGAGGGTATATGTGGCGAAAGGTCGCAAAGTAATAGACCTGAATCTAGCACAAGATAGTGTAACGGAATCTGAATTGCTAAATCTTCTTTTGGGTCGGTCGGGAAAATTGAGAGCTCCGACGATCAAGGTGGGTGTGTCGCTACTAGTGGGTTACAGCCAGGAGATGTTTACTTCAATTTTACTCTGAGTGGTGAAATTTCTGGTCTGTGTCCACAAAGTGATTGATAGGGCTTGAACCTTTTCCCAACATCGGAGATGTGGCTAGGGCTCGGTTCACAAAAGAGATCGCTCTGTCAGTGGCCTCAGGGAGGACTCTTCCTCTTGCTAGTTCTGCTGCCAAAGCAGCTGATAAAGTGCATCCAGTCCCGTGTCCAGCTGTAGTTTGTAAAAGAGGCCGTGACCAGAATTGTTCGATTTGGTCGGTAAGCAAGAGGTCAATTGCTTTACCATCTTCGAAATGTCCACCCTTCATAAGTACTGCTGCTGCTCCCATTCGAAGGAATTCTTTTCCTGCAGCTTTCAATTCTTCGGGGCTATCAATATCGCGACCAGTTAGTGTGCGGGCTTCATATAAATTGGGGGTGACAATTTTTGCCAACGGGATAAGTTCGTCCCTCAATAATTTGCGACCCTGGGTATCGAGAAGGGAGTGCCCGCTCGAAGATACCATCACTGGATCTAGAACGTAGTTCTGTAAATGCCTCTCCCGGATCTCGTCGGCTACCACCTGGATCAGGTCTGCTGTACCCAACATGCCAGTTTTGAAGGCAGAAGGTTCAATATCTGTAACGACTGCCTCGATTTGCCGTCGTAGAAATTCACCGGAAAGACACTGTTGATCCAGTACCCCCTGGGTGTTTTGGGCCGTGACACAAGTCAATGCACTGCATCCGTAGACCCCAAACATTTGGAAAGTCTTAAGGTCAGCCTGAATCCCTGAACCTCCACTGCTATCACTGCCAGCGATTGTCAATGCTACAGGAATTGAGTTATCCATAACTACACACACTCGCGGGAAATTCTATGCTAAGCAAGAGCGAAAAACGATTAATTCTTACTTTGAGACGTTCCAGACGGCGTTCCAAAGAAAATTTGGTCCTGGTAGAAGGAATCCGAACGGTTGATGAAGCGTTGTCTGCACGTATGAGAATCTCTTTTTGTGCACTGTCCCCCAAACTTTGGAATACGCCTAAAGGGAAACAGTTGGCAAATAGGATTGATGAAAATCCAATTGAAATCAGAAATGTGAGTGACATCGAATTAGATTCAATCTCCGATACTGAGAATTCCCAGGGAATTTTGATGGTCTGTTTTGAGCCAAAGAATGAACTTTCTAGCTTCGAGGTCGAAACAACATCGACAATGCTCATTGTAGATGGAGTTCAGGATCCAGGGAACCTAGGGACTCTTATTAGAGCAGCTAAGGCATTTGACATATCCGCCGTTATAAGCCTTGAGGGCACGGTTGATTTTTGGAACCCCAAGGTGGTCCGAGCTTCAGCAGGTACCATCTTCCATTCTTATGTTTTTTCTGAATCATGGAGTGATACTATAGTTTGGCTACGAGAACATTCTATGGCAGTTCTTGCAGCTGATGTGGAAGGGATCGATATCGCTAAATTCCATGCACAAACTCCTTGGGCTCTACTAGTAGGAAACGAAAACAAAGGTATTAGACCTGGAGCATTAGAGGTGTCTACGAGGATATCAATTCCCATGTCTCAGGATGTGGAGTCTTTAAACGCTGGAATGGCAGGATCTACACTGCTGTACCTGTTAGCAAATAAATAGTCTGATTCAAAATTCAATCAAGGATCTGAGTAGTCTCTTTGGTAACCGCAGACTTGACACACAATCTTGCAGTGACGTTCTAAAACTAGACCTCCACAGAGTTCGCAAATCATTGCTTCTGTGCCGATTCCTTCGGCCAAGTAGGCTCTGGACAGATGTACATAGTGTTGCCCTCCATCTCGCATCCATTGAGCAGACGATCCAGCGACTGCCTTCCTAAGGGTTCCAGGAACTCCTGCTACGACACTTCTATCTCTTATTTCCGTGCCTTCCAAGATCACGGAATTGGCAGCGATTACACATTCGGATCCTATAGTCACATCTTTCAGTATCACTGCGTTCATTCCGATTATGGTCCTATCTCCGATAGAGCAGCTTTCGAATTTTGCTCCATGGCCCACTGTTACGTTTTCTCCTATCAAGGTCGGTCCTGATCTTCCAACGTGGACCACAGCATTTTCCTGCACACTTGTGCCCGCTCCGACAACGATGTTGTTTTCTGGGTGGTCACCTCGGATGACCGCTCCAAACCAGACGCTGGCATTTTCTCCAATTTCTACGTCACCGACTATTACTGCCGTTGGAGCAACAAAAGCAGACTTGGCAATCCGAGGAGTTTTGCCATTGAAGGAAAGAATTAGAGCCAAGTTATCATCCTTGATGTCAGGAGTTGTGATCTCTGTCTTGTAGAGAAAGTTTTGTCAGCCGAGTCAGAATGACCTGAGTTTCAGAAGCTTCTAGGATTTCAATTAGGACTCCTGAACTTTCAAAAGTTTCTCCTGCAGTTGGCACATGCCCAAATTCTGCCAGTATAAATCCGTTTAGAGAACGATGATCGAGTTGGGGGAGAGTAAGATTGAATGCGTAATTTATCTCTCGCAAATCGACACTTGCCGGTGCCAGGAATTCAGTCTTGGACAGTCTAGAAAGGCTGACTTCTGCTACGTCAGTTTCGTCTTCGATTTCACCAACCAATTCTTCCAAAATATCTTCGAAGGTGACCAGGCCGTCGGTACCGCCAAATTCGTCAGCTATGATTCCCATATGTATTCGCCTTCCCTGGAATTGCTTGAGTAAACTGGTAAGAGGAAGGGATCCTGGAACAAAAAAAGGGTCACGAGACAATTGAGCTAGTGTAAGGTTAGTCATTCCGGCGACGTAAGTTTGGTATGCTTCTCGAATGTATAAGATCCCAGTAATGTCATCCGTAGTTTTGCCGAAAACGGGAACTCGAGAGTAGGGGACCCTGCTCAATTCACCTATTATATCCTCCAAAGAGAGTGAGTCGGGCCATGCAAAGATATCGACTCGAGGTGTCATGACGTCCCATGCAGCCAGTTCGTCCAGATGAAAAGCTCTCTCGACTAGCAAGTGTTCTTCTTCACCGACCAATCCTTCCCACTTACCCAGTTGCGTCAATTCTCTGACACTGCGTTCTTCTTGTGTCGATTCTTGGTCCTTGCTACCGGTTAAGAATCGTACAAGAAATGAGTGTACTGGAGTAGCAAAGAACTCTATTCTTCGCTGAAGGAAAAGCATCGGTTTGGCCATTTTCAGGGCGATTCGTATCGGCTTTTCTTTACCTAGGGATCTTGGAAGGATTTCACATAGGATTGCTACCACTAGCGTACCAATTATTACACCTGTGAATCCACCTGCTATTCCTGAACTCACTGCACCTATTATGACTGACAGTCCTACCACTAATCCATCGAGGATAGTATTCAGTAACAGAATAGACGATTTTATCTTGTCAGGATGCTCTCTAAGAGCAACGAGTGAAGCTGCTCCGCGAAATCCCTCGTCCTTCAGGGTTCGGAGTCTTGACGGGTGAATAGCCAGTGTAGCTGATTCCGCAGCAGAAAGAAGGGATGAAAAGGTTGTTGATATAGCAATGATCAGAACCAATATCCAGATCATCGCTGTATCAATATGTTCGACAAAAATGAATGATGCGTTTCAATAAGTGGACCTAGGTCCATTTAGTTGCTTCCTCTAGAATTTCGGCAATGATGTCGTTGGTCGTCCGTCCATCTGCTTCGGCTTCGAAGTTGAGTACTAATCGGTGCTCTAAAATGGCCGGGGCCACTGCTATGATATCTTCATAAGATGGAATAGGGTCTCCCCTAAACGCTGCTCGTGCTTTTGCTCCAAGCACCAAATATTGTGAGGCTCGAGGTCCAACTCCCCAGTTTATATACTTGTCAGCCACTGATTTTTCACCAGAGAAGCCCGGGCGAGTCGAAGTAGCGAGACGAACAGCGAATGCAATCAAAGAAGGAGCAGCCGGTATTCGCCGGACCAGTTGCTGCAGTTTCATTAGTTCATCCGAAGACAAAACCGGATCGATTTTGGGTTCTTCTTGTCCAGTGGTACGTAATACGATTTCTTCTTCTTCTTTGCGAGAGGGGTATTCAATTTGAAGCTGTAGCATGAAACGATCTAATTGTGCTTCGGGAAGAGGGTAGGTTCCCTCTTGTTCAATTGGGTTTTGGGTTGCCAGAACAAAAAAAGGCAAAGTCAAAGGGTAAGTGCTCCCAGCGGCTGTGACTTCACGCTCTTGCATGGCTTGAAGAAGTGCAGCTTGGGTTTTGGGTGGAGTACGATTGATTTCATCAGCCAGTATAATGTTTGAGAAAATAGGTCCCTTAACAAAACGGAAGATTCGTTGTCCTGTAGTTTTATTTTCCTCGATTACCTCTGTACCTGTGATGTCAGTCGGCATCAAGTCGGGTGTGAACTGGATTCTGCTAAAATCGAGGCTGAGCGACTTGGCTAAAGTGGATACCAAGAGAGTTTTGGCGAGGCCTGGTACGCCGACCAACAAAACATGTCCATTAGCGAGCAATGCAGTCAGAAGTCCATCAACGATATCGTGCTGGCCAACTATTTGTTTACCAACGGCCTCTTTGAGTGTTTCAGTGACACTAGCCGCTCGCTCAAGTAATTTTAGATCTTGGTCATCAGTGGGTGCTATAGTAGACGATTTCATTAAACCAACTTAGTGAATATCCTTGGGGATTCATACCTTTTCATGAGTGAAATCACTTATATGGGAAGAAAAACTCACTAGGCGAAGGTGATGAGATAGACTTCTCGAGTCAAGCGTTGAATAGACTGCTATTTTTCTCTAAAGTAGGTTTGTTCAGGCCTT
>DUCW01000020.1 GCA_012959595.1 Gemmatimonadota bacterium | reverse complement strand
GTAGGAGTCGATCATGCCCGCGTACACGAATTGACCAGAAGCATCGATAGTTACCGCACCTTCAGGAACTGCTACCGAGGTGCCAACATCCACGATTCTGCCATTTCTAATCAGAATACTGCCTTCAAATTGCTGTCCATCTCCAACGACGACCGTTCCACCTTCAATGACAAAAATACCTTCTTGCCCCACATTGGCCTGTGCTTCAAGGGAGATGCTACAGAGAAGGAAAGCTATAGCTACTTGTGCGAATGTTTTCATCTTTGTTCCTCCATGCCATCTTTGTTAGCTAAAAGTTTTGCCATAGTGTCGGCTTGGTCGCGATCAAAGTAGACGATGCCGTCTACGATGGTTTTTTCTACTTTGGTGGAAGGGTGAAAGGGATGATGACTAAAAAGTGCTAGGTCAGCGTCTTTCCCCACTTCAATGGACCCCACTCGATTTTCAACACCGATCTGAATAGCAGGATTTATAGTGATCATTTTTAAAGCTTCTTCTTCACTCATTCCACCGTACTTCATTCCGAAGGCGGCTTCTTGATAGAGTCTACGAATTCGTTCTCCAGAGTCCGAGTTCACACTGACCACTATACCCCTCGAAGCCATGATCGCCATATTGTGTGGGATAGCATCGTATGCTTCCACTTTGTATCCCCAAAAATCTGCAAATGTCGAAGCGTGGGCTCCGTGGTCTGCTATTTCTTTAGCTACTTTATAGCCTTCAAGGACATGCTGGAACGTATTGATACGGAAGCCGAATTGTTCAGCTACTCTGATCAACATTAGGATCTCGTCAGCTCTGTAGGAGTGTGCATGTACTCGAATCTCACCTTCCATGATGTCGACTAGGGCTTCTAGCCTGAGATCTCTGCGCGGTTCGAGTCCTCCATTGGAGTGGTAATCTTCCCAGCCCGTACGATATTTTTGGGCTTCGGTGAACCACCAACGTAAAGTGTGTTCTACTCCCATTCGGGACTTCGGATAACGTCTGAGGGAATCTGGGAGGTTTCCTCTTCCCGCCCGAGTGACGTTTTCTCCTAGAGCGAATTTTACTAGGCGTGGAGCACCTTCAAACAAGATTTCTTCCACTGATTTCCCCCAGCGCATTTTGATGACTTGTGATTGGCCACCTATTGTGTTGGCACTTCCATGCAGCAGGTGGGCTGTTGTAGCTCCGCCTGCGAGTGCCTGGTAAATTGTGGGGTCATCGTTCATGACTTGGACCTGGACTTCAGGGGTCACTGACTCACTACCTTCGTTGATGCCGGAATCTATTGCTGCGTGAGAATGAGCATCGATAAGTCCAGGCATCAGGTACATGCCTGTTCCGTCGATGACTGTGGTTCCATTGGGGATGTCTACTTCGGTTCCCACGGCCACTATTTTTCCATCTCTACTGACTACGGTTCCATTTTCAACGATACCGTTAGTAATAGTTAGGATAGTGGCATTTCTGACTGCCACGTTCTGGGCCAGTCCATTCGTTGCAGTTGTGCATATCAAGATCAATAGCAGGACTGCAGGCCTGATTTCTATCAGTAATTTCTTCATCGTCCTGTTCCTCCTTTTTGTTCTTCATCGTCCTGCTCATCATCGCCACTTGTATATTGGAATCTTTCTCCTTCTACAAAAACCTGAAGGATGTGCGTCTGATCATCGAAAAGGCGACCATTAGTGACTAGAAGGTTGGCCATTTTACCTTTCTCGATAGTGCCGATAGCTCCACTTAGGCCAAGTATTTCAGCTGGAGTGGTGGTTAAAGCACGCAAAGCTTCTCTGGGGGGAAGTCCAGCTTCTATTGCGGAAGAGACCAGGTCTAAGAATTCATTTGGACTGATATCGCTTTCTCCGTGTGAGGAAAGAGCCACAGTAATGCCAGCCTCCACTAATCGAGCGGCGTTACCCTTGATACGTTCACTGACTAAGGCGTCGGCCTGCTCGGCTACTACATCCTCTCCTGATATCGGAACTACGTGGTATTCGAAAGCTCTGCCTGTAATCTCGTCAGGGTCAGGAAGGTGTAGAGAGACGATTACTGGACGACCCTGATTTCTTAAGAAATCTACGGCTAGGAATCCTTCCTGTCCGCCAAGAAAGACGTAGTCGGATAGGCCTAAACGTTCAGCCATGACAGCAGCTCGAAAAAGCTCACGTTCACTTTGTGCGGCAAACCATACGGGCATGGTATTATTGACTGCTGCAACTAGAGCCGCATGTTCTGGATCAAAGTTTGGGCGTGGTGCGGTTGCAGGGTTGTCCTGAAAAGCCTGATGTACTCGTATGTCATAGCGGGTGTCTTCCCAGCTTTGCTCTATATATGCCATGGCTCCCATGATCGTTGATGGGTAGCCACTGCTGGTCCCATTGAGTGCCAACTGGAGGCTTATATTGTTCCCTAATAGTTCCGAGTTTAATGGGCCGCTTCCCGTATTCATGACGCTTACTCGTCCAGGCATCATTCCACCTACAAAGGCTAAGCCTACGGTCGTTATACCTGCCTTTCGGAGTTGTTCGATGTCTTCTGTGCTTCCTGAAAAAGCTTGGGAAGCTCTTCGTGATGGCTGGATTCCTGGCCTTTCGACATTGCCTGGATTTCCTGCCAGACCTAACGTGCTTGCAATGTCGATCAGGCCCGGATAGACATTGTGGTCGGTTAGATCAATTTGAATCGCACCCATTGGAATGCTTACTGAAGGACCAACCTCAGAAATCTTTCCATCGTGAATAACTACTGTCGCATTCTCAAACGCATTGTCTGGGCTGGTTACGACCCGAGCATTTACTAGAGCATAGGTGGAAGCTGGTATAGCGACTTCTTGAGAGCTCGCCATGGGAGAATACACCAGAAAGGTTAGGCCAAACAATATAAGAGCTCTTGCAAGCATATTTGTTCCTCTCATTGAGGTGGTCAGTTCTTTACTTTTCCGAAAGCAATAAAGCAATATGGTCAGTAAGTATGTTTTAGGGATTGATATGCTACACCCGTAGGGAGTATAGCGTCAAATAGTTTTCGTTGTCGAATGGATTGGCGAACAACTCTAGGGGTGACTGATTGGCACCTACCGATAGTTGCCAAAGTGCAATTCTAAGCCCCAGTCTTCTCCTCTTAGAAACGCTTGAACATTTTGGAGGTCGTCTCTGGATGGGCTAATTACTCGGAGTTGATCTCCTTGAATCTGCACTTGGACTTTCTTGAATCCGCAATCCTTCACAGCTTTGACCATTTTCTTAGCGATTTCTTGGTCAATACCTTGTTTTAAGTAAATAGTTTGTTTGGCCCGCCCTAAAGAACCGGTTTCAATGGATTTCGGATCCAAGTTTTTCAGCGGAACCTTTCTTCTGGAAAGTTTCTCTCTGAGAATTTGTATAACTTGTGTCATTCGATATTCGTCATCAGCCTCTAGCTGAAGGAATGCGGCATCTCTATCAAAGTGTATTGAACAGTCTGTTCCCTTGAAATCGTAACGAGTCAGTATTTCTTTGGTCGCTTGGTTGACTGCATTATCAACCTCTTGCAGGTCAACTCCAGTTGAGACATCGAAAGAGTTTTTTGAGGCCATAGTTGGTTTTGTTTTAAGTGGTCGTGGGAAATAAAAAAAACACTTGATTTGTGGGAATCGAATGAGTGGTAATTGTTCTGGTAAGGTAATAGATTATATCTGTTCAGCACAGCGAGATTGTTTGGCCATCTTGTGATGAAATCGTCAAGGTGGTTGGGCCGTTAAATGTGGAGGTCAGTAATGGACGTTATTGAACTACTAAAACCGATGAGGGCCTTGCCAGGGAACCAGGTAACCACTGGGTTGTCAAACAAGGTTGTTAAAAGTTTTGCTGAAACCGACAACTCCTTGGTCAGGGCCATTCGTAGTGCTTCAGAGAAATTCCAAGAACTGATGGAGGAGTTTCCAGACCTAGTGGGTTTGGATGAGCTTGACCAAGTGAAGGTAATCCAAGAGGGGTGGGTGAATTTTTATGCAGATGATACGATTTGTCCCTACGTATCACTGGCTGCTAATGGGCCCTGGGTAATTACTACGAAGGGTGCAGTTTTGCACGACAGCGGTGGATATGGAATGTTAGGTTTCGGACATATTCCAGAGCAAGTGGTGACAGCGATGAGTCGTCCACAGGTTATGAGTAACGTTATGACTGCTAGTTTCAGTCAGTTACGTTTGGTGAGGGCCTTGCAAAAGGAAGTCGGAAGAAATCGTACTGACGGTTGTCCTTTCAGTCGTTTCATAGCTGTCAATTCTGGTTCGGAGTCTGTGTCAGTGGCTACCCGAATTTCAGATGTGAACGCCAAGATGATGACGCAGCCAGGAAGTCGACATTCAGGGAAAACGGTCAAGAAACTTTCTCTGACGACTGGATTTCATGGTCGAACAGGGAGGCCAGCACAGTTCTCTCACTCGACTCACGAGAGCTATAAGAAATATCTAAAAAGTTTTGAAAACAGTGATGACTTAATCACAGTCGATCCGAACGACATAGCACATCTGCGTAAGATTTTTGCAGAAGCGGATGAACAGGGAGTTTTCATTGAAGCTGTTTTCATGGAACCAGTCATGGGTGAAGGCAACCCGGGACTGCAAATTTCCCCTCAGTTTTATTCTGCGGTGCATGCTTTGTCTAGTGAACACGGTTCTGTTTTTTTGATTGACTCGATTCAAGCGGGAATTCGAGCCACTGGGAATCTCTCAATCGTTGATTATCCTGGCTTCGAAAATTTGCCGGCTCCGGATATGGAGACCTATTCAAAGGCCTTAAATGCTGGTCAGTATCCAATGTCCATCCTAGCGATGAATGAAAGAGCCTCAGGACTATACCGAAAAGGAATCTACGGCAATACGATGACAACTACTCCTCGGGCGATGGATGTAGGTACTGCTGTGTTAGACATGATAACAGAGGATGTCAGGGGAAATATTGTACGGCGAGGAGAAGAATTTAAGAATAAACTGGAATCTTTAGCGCGTGATTTTGATGGTGAGATTACCAACATACAAGGCACAGGTTTGTTATTCTCCTGTGAGCTGAACTCATCTTATAAAGCCTATGGTACTGACAGCCTTGAAGAGTATATGCGTATGAATGGTATTGGTGTGATTCATGGCGGTGAAAACTCATTGCGGTTCACTCCCCACTTCAATATTAGTTCTATGGAAGTCGATCTAGTAGTGGATCGAATCAGGGATGCTGTAGTCAATGGCCCCAAGGCTCGAATTCTTGAAGAGGTCTTGGTTAGCTGAGATAGGAATGATCCAGTTGGATTGGGTCGCTGGCTAACCGAATCATTCCTGACCAACTTATCAGTGCAGTAATTTAGAGCTTTGTCATTTTGGCACTAAGGCCCAGCACCGCGAGGGCTACGAAGGCAACCCAAATGCTGTTTAAGCCGTCCAAGAACGCTGATGGTTTAAAGTCGCGGTTCGCCACCGTCCCCCTCCCCTACTTGCCTTGAATTTTTGCAGAAAATTTTTGGAGGTCTGGGATTTCTGCTCAATTTGAAATTAGAAAACCTCCTACCCGTTCTCTTCCTCATCTTCCAAGGGCGGACGATTCAGGAAGAACTTTGAGGTCCTAATTGCCAGTGCCAGTAGCCCTCCAATCACTAGAGTAGGGGCGCTGAAAGTGGTATTTGTAAACCAGACCAAAAGTGACGCAAGCGCGGTGGTAAAGACCACTTGTGTATAATGGCCACGGAACCAGTTACGCTTGATGACGAGTTTAAAGCACCAGCCAAGGAACCACACGCCGAGCGTGACAGCGGTAATCTGACCAGCAAACGCCCCCAACTATAGGCAACCGTATAGCCCTCCACTGTTAGTTGCCTTCCTCTGCTTCAACTCCAAGTTGTTCATACATATCCCTAGCCTGTTGGAACTGCTCGAGCACATGATCTATTTCTGCCTGTGATCTCCACCCTGGCCATTCCAGGGCCATTTCTGTCAATTGATCAACCCACTGAACACCATAGTCAGCCGAAGCTTTGTTACGGAGGGGCTGATTGTCCACCGAGATCCAGACTGGATTTGTAAAAGCTTGTGCGTAACGAGCATCTAGGGGGAAGTGTTCTTCCGGAACACCTTCCGCTCTCAAATGGATCCAACCACTTTTGGTAACTGGAATTTCAGTCTCGAGTTTACCACTCATGCGATTTTCAGAAAGCGGCACTTCTGCTATGTCTTCCCCGTTATGCACCAACCAAGCTCGGGTAAGTGGAGTGATCGAGTTTATCTCTGCTGCAATCGATAGGGTCCCAGCTTCAGCACTCATAGTCACAGTTTCGCCAGGGATATTTCCATTTGCAGTAAAAGATAGAAGTGGTCCGTTGGTTACAAAGGCATGTCCTTCACGTAAACCGGTTAGCCACCCACCAATCGTTCTCTGGGAATCATCTGGTCGTATGTAGGTTCTCATAGCTCCCACAAGGGCAGTCCAGTGTAGGCTACTAATGGCATCTTCTCCTCCCACAGCGGTAACACGTATGTCATTGTTCCACGCTGCGTAGAGAGGGTAGAATCCGCCGTTGTTCGCTTGAGACCATTCTACTGCGTCGGTGGTTCCCAGGATTGCATCTACCATGAAACCCTTACCCCCGCCTAGACCTTGGTTCAATGGGTCAGCATTTCCACGAAACGCATGTACATATCCAGTTGTCGCACCTTGTTTCTTTGCTTTTCGGAACATATCGGTGTTGGAGGGATACAGGCTCTCTATTGCTGTTCCTTCATATCCTGTGGTAAATGGAGAGATGAGATGGACGTCTAGTCCAAGCATGAACACATGACCATAGAATGGAGGTCTGTATTCTTCTCCA
>DUCW01000019.1:6426-6856 GCA_012959595.1 Gemmatimonadota bacterium | reverse complement strand
GAATCTAAGGCCCTAGATACAGTAAAAGCTAATAGTGTGGAAGTGCCAGAAAGTCTAAGTGACTGACTTGTAGATGGTATTCTGAAGAATTTGCTAGGGCTAGGCATGAGCGAGACCAAGATAGTATTTTTTCCGATTCACTGGGACACTCTTCTAATGCGGATTCCACCCATCCTTCGATGAGTAACTTTTTGAGTTCTTGGTCTCTATGATCTAAAATCCAAGGGCTAGGAGAGCATTTGGTTACGTATCCGTTATCCTCAAACAATTCATCTAATTTGATAACCGCCGAAGGGCCCAATGCTGGACCAGTACCTTTATCCCGGAGTTGATGGCGATTTAAGATATCGCAAATGTGATTATGGTCTTCAAGGTTCCTCGAATAGACCTCTCCACTTTGAGTAGGATGCCACGACACATCACCTGTATA
>DUCW01000019.1:6017-6393 GCA_012959595.1 Gemmatimonadota bacterium | reverse complement strand
GGTTGACACATCGTTCCGTTAATTCGGTCAACCATTTTTCAGAGGTGAGGTCTAGAAGGGCTGACCCTGTTACTAGATCATTATCGCGAATAAGCCGTAAACCTTCTTTGTCAAGGTCACCAAGAAGTGGTTTCAGTTTTAGACGGGTGTCGTGTGGATGCTGTATTTGTCTCAACAAAGATAAATCGTGATCGAGAAGGGTCCATTGCTGGTTTTTACGTTCTAAATAAGGTGAAAGGTATCTCATATTAGATCCTGTTCCGCTACCGAGGTCTAGGATTTTGACATATTTCTGATTTTTCCAGTAATCTGCGAGCAAGAGGGCAAGGTTTTTAGATCTTGATCTATGATCTACTGGTTCTCTTAAGGCAAGCCA
>DUCW01000019.1:4017-5868 GCA_012959595.1 Gemmatimonadota bacterium | reverse complement strand
TGTTGTCTGAGTGTCTATCCAAGGCGGCCTTGATAGCATCTGCTAGACAGTTGGCGTTTCCTGGGGGCACTAAGACTGCTGAAGTTCCGTTTAACGTGTGGGGGATAGCACCACCAGTAGTGCTGATAACAGGAAGACATCTTACTACAGCTTCAGTCAATACCATACCATAGCCCTCGTATCGTGATGCCAGTACAAAGATAGAGCTTAAGTCATATAGTTTGGCTATTGTTGAACTTGAGCACTCTCCAGTGAATAGAATTCTATGGTTCAAGTGTCTTTCCGATACTGAATTGAGGATTTTTGAGGCGTAATGCGGAGAACGTTCTAAGTCGCCTGCACAAATACATTCCCAATCTAAATGTTGAATTTGATGTAAGGCCTCGACTAGGATGTCCAGGCCTTTTCGTGGTATGACCGAGGCGACACAAAGAAGTCTGGGAGGTGTGTTGTTGTGGGGACCTTTGGCACAGGGGACGGGATCAGTCCCTGGAATTACTGTTCTAACGATTTTTTCTGCAACATTCATGTCTACAAGTTGTTTCGCAGTGAATTGGCTTGTAGTTATGACACCAGTACAGGTACCTAGAGCTTTCATTTCCACTTCAAGCAAACGGGTCTTCTCTGATGGAGACAATCCCGATTCCTCAGAAAGGGGATGGTGTAGGAGGGAGATGAGTTTCAGTCTGTGACAATGTCGACCCAACTCATCTGGGTGTTGTCCCATGGCTAAGCCGTCTAAGATTACAGTTTGCCCGTCTTTTATAGAGTCTAAAATAATTTCTAAATTTGTATGAGTTTGTACTTTTTTAGTGGAATGGGATGAGGTTGAATGCACCGAGACAGCCCACCCTAGCTTCTCCAGGCCCCTAATGATATGGGCATCGTAGATGTATCCTCCAGTTCTTTGCTGTAGATCACCTTTGATTACGAATTGTAGTGTGGGAAGCTTCACACTTTTCCTTCGTAGGTTGCCCACGCTATATGTGATTCCTTAAGGGTCACTTGGATAGACGAAAGGTCAGATCCGTTTGGGCCCAAACCACCTTGGTGAATGTGGGTGATGATACGATCGAATATTTCTTTGCAGAGAAATTCTGTGGTAGTGTTTTTCTCGTGAAAATCCTTCTCCTCGTCGAGGTTACGATAATTGAGATCACCCAAAAGGTTTCTAACTGCCTCTGAGGCGATCCCGATGTCCACAACTAAGCCGTCGCTGTCCAAATTCCTCTTTTTAAAAGTGACGTCAACTACATAGGTGGCTCCGTGAAGGTTCTGTGCTGGTCCGAAAACTGAGCCGTGGAAGCTGTGAGCTATCATGAAATGATCTCGAATGGTTAAGCTGTACATATTTGTTTTATTCCTTAGTCGGGGTAGGCAATTCTATGGCAAAGTTGCATTGAAGATGTCTGTGGGGTTTTAGAAAAAAGTTCGGGTAATTCTGTGAAACGACTTTCTCCGCTGATAAGAATGTCGAGGCAGTCGTCTCGTAAAAATTCTAAGGCTAATTCCAACCGTTTGCGATGGTTCCATAGTATCCTGCGGTGTGGGGCAAGGTTCGATACTTGACTGGATTTCAGGGTTAGTCGCCGTGAATGGAATTGCTCTCCGAGGGGCAAAGCCACTTCTTCGTCACCATACCAACTCAGTTCGATAACCGTAGAATCTGGGGTGGCTATCGAAAATGCGACCCTCAAGCCACTGGGTTGACCACTGGCATGAAAGATTAGGTCAGGAGAACATTCTGGATCTGGTTTAGTGGAAAAACGAACATTAAGTGATCGGGCGATTTTTTCCCGCTGGGGATCTGTGTCGACTACTAACACTTTGGTGCCATGGATTCTAGAGCTG
>DUCW01000019.1:0-3803 GCA_012959595.1 Gemmatimonadota bacterium | reverse complement strand
CTATACAAACACCTGCATTTGAGTAGCCATATTTTACAGGGTAAGGAAAGTCGCCTTCTTGGAATGGTGCTCGCATCATTTGGTACTGGGATGGTGGGACTTTACCGTGAAAAACTAGTGTTTCAGTCCCTCGACTGATTCCTGTGTACTGAGTTTTTATGAGTAATTCGTTCTCCTTTCTGAGGGGAAGCGATTTGGTGATAATTTCCCCCGTTCCAGGTTCTGTGATCCAGAATTGCTGAGAGTGGGTTGGTGTTGTAGTCATTATTAGAATCCTGGACTTAGGGCATTATTTAGAGGATGTTGGAATTTTGAATTATATCTAAACCATGGCTACTGTGATTTCAAAACACGCTGTAACGATTGAGTTAGTAATCGGGTACTTTTTACTAGCCGTTTGTGCTACTGTTCTCGGCTAGCTATTTGGTTGAAGTGTCGGTTTTGTATTCAATCTTCGTTTCAATTCTGGTCAAGTTTATGCCAGATGAATGTCGGACGTCGGGGATGGGTTGGGCAAACCGGATTACCATTTTAAGGGCTATTCTGAGCATATCTGTCTGTGCTTCAGTGTTTCACTGGGAGTCTCTTTCAGCCAGTGGTTATTGGTGGCTCATCTCAATGACTATACTAGCAATGACAATGGACGCTCTGGATGGTTGGGTTGCCAGGCATACTCATACCGAATCTTCTTTTGGAGCCAGGCTGGATATGGAAATTGATGCTTTCCTGTTGCTTTCCCTGTCATTACTAGTGTTTCTGAGTGGAAAGATAGCATTTTGGATAGTGTTTTTAGGGTTAATAAGATACTGTTTTGTTATTTGTGGGGAGATTTGGCCTTTCTTACAAAAAGAACTACCTGTGAGCTGGCGACGAAAAATTGTGTGTGTGATTCAGGGGATCGCACTAGTGATTTGCCTAGTACCTCTTACCTCCGAATCTTTGGCCTGGAGGATTGGGGCCAGCAGCTTGGGACTTCTCTTGAGTTCTTTTTGGATTGATATCAGATGGCTCTACAAGACTGGGGTTTTAGGAGAAATTTAGGGCGAAGAACAAGAGATCATCCTTTATCTGACTCAGTGTCTCTTTCCTTGATCCAAGTTCATTCGGTGATAAGTGGTAAAAGGCGTTGCGTTTTCATGAGTGCAAATTTTCAGTCTGTAGCTTGAGGATCACTCTATTCTCTGTATCCAGAGAACCATATGGTTTAGTGAACCTGATCCAGAAGTTTCAATCCGAATACTAGATGGAAAATGAAGTGCTGGGGGTGACCACTCCAGGTAGGAACTGGAGCTGGCTCTGACAGCCAGGGGTAGGGTTAGATTTGTCGTGTTACTTTTGTAGGGTTGTAGTCTGCCAGCGGATACCCAACGACTCATAACGTCGTGAATGTTCCAAGAAGTCAGATTGTTAGAAATTTTTCCGTCGCCCCAAAGTGTCATAGCAAAAGTTGTTAAGAGAACTTCCTTGGGAACTCCCGTAATTCGAGAATAATTAGTCAAACCCGAAGAATCGGTTGATCCGACTAAAGCTTTGCTCAGGGCTTTCTCTCCACCGGGATAATTTGGTCCATATAAATCCAACACCATTCTCATAAAGATCGAAGGCACACCGTAGACTGCCCTCAGATTGCGACATGGACCTGAATTACCTTGTGATTCTTTTCCTATCCAAGAACATTCTTCAGGAGCACCTGGAACTTTTCCGGAATCTGAGTTTCCAAAATAATAAGTCAGGTCGCTTGCCCAGTCTCTATACCATTTGTAGCCCGCGTTGTATTCAGATAACCCCAGATTCAAACCTGGTCCATCCCCGTATATTCCATAACCGACTAATTGTTCGGACAGCGTGGCACCGCCTTCCATTTCCCAGGTCGATTTAGATTCAGCGTCTTCGTAAAACTGTCTAGTAATCTGTATCACGTGAGTTGTTTCGTGTGCAATCAGTGGATCGTAAAGCTCTGTGAGCCATGATTTCGTTACCACTCTATTTTCAATAGTCCCTTCTGGGTCTGGAGCTAAGCCGTAGAATATTTCCGCTTCATTCGCCCCAGAGCACAGGCTGCTAGGAACCAAATCTCCTCCCCATACAAATCCTAAAACACGATCTCTCTTGTTTACCTCTTTGGTTACGAGGACGGCTAATTTTCCATTGGAGTCGATGTCTCCATAATCACCAAAGTAATCGTTTAAGACAGGTAGGGTTTTGGCAGTATATTGTGAGTCAAAAATTTGGTACTCCGAAGTTGTAAATGATTCGGAAAGCGGGTTATTCACATCTTCATACCACATAGTCTCCTGGCCTATATAGGCGACTTTTGCTAGGACTTGAAGGGTGTCACCTGAATTACAAGAAAGTCCCATATTCAATGGAACAGTGTCTCCAATGTTTGCCCCTGAATTAGCTGTTTCCTGGAAATTGGCATTAATGGATGTGTATTGAGCCTCTCTTCGGATTTGTTCGATACCGATTTGTTCGATTAGAAGTTTTTCATTGGCTCGTATGACAAGTTCCCCTTGGATGTGTTCTTCGAAAATTGTATTCGACACTGAAACAGATCCACCTCTGGTGATTGTTGGCTCGTCATAATTCGGACGCACTTCAATAGGGAAAGTATGATTCAAAGAGCTAGTAGAGACAAACGGTTGATGTGCAAATAGATTGGCCGAGAAATCATTTCCGGAAGAAATCTCAAGGGTAATTTGATTCAGATCTGCAGCTGACTCGGAGCTAGACAAGGCACCGATGAGATATTTTTCGTTTGAATTTCCTTTGTCTAGATGTAAGCAGGCCTCAGTAGATATGATGCTTTGTCCTAACGTTAGTGACTGTAAGTTGAGTGGAGTGACGGATACCTCTGTGGCCACACTGTCTCTGGGGGTTTTTAGGGTAAGGCGAGTCTTTCTGGGAGGTAGACAGTTAAAGATGGGTAGCATGAAATCTATCTGGCTGTCGGTCCCTGATGTTACCTGGACTACCTTTCCTCCTATAGTCAATTCATTGCTGTCCAATCCCCAAAGTCCTGTTCCTTGCAGGGTGCCCCGAGATCCTTCGACGAACACGAGAGGTGAGACGGTGGAAATTACGATCAGTCCGTCAGTCGCTACGATAACGGTTAATGATTCGGAGATATCATCGGAAGATAGGGTGATTTGTGTCCTGCCATTTCCTAAAGAAGTAGCTAACCCCAGACTATCCACACTGACAATTGATGCGTCTCCTGACGACCAATTAGTTGAAAGAGGACTGATCAGGTTACCTCTTCCGTCCTTGACGACGGGTTCTATTCTGATTGTGTCCTGTAAACTTTGGAAACGAAGCAGTTCTCTCACGAAGTTTATGGAGGTTGCTATTTGGCTTACAGCTATGGCTGCCGTCGCCTTAACTCCATCTGTCTCAGCGGTTATGATGGCCGAACCTTGAGATACAGCTGTAATCAATCCTCGGGAATTTACCAGTACAGAAAGTGAATCTGAAGTTGTCCAGGTTATGGCAGCGTTAGGCATGTACGTGCCGTATTGATCGGTCACTGTGGCATTGAGTTGTGTACTAGCACCCAAACTGGCAAAGTTGTATTGGTTTTGTGACAAAACGAGTGTACTTGCAACCGGAGAATCGGGCTGTGTGTTGGGTTCAGTAGGAGAACTTGAACTGGGATTGTCTTCCGAACAGGCCACAAAAGTGAGGCAGATAATAACAGCCCACTTGCCGTATCGAATCATACTTTCCTTGAAATAAAACCTGTTAATGGGTTAATCTGTAGAATGTTAACAGGAATGCAGTTCACTGGAAATCCTTGTTCTCGT
>DUCW01000018.1 GCA_012959595.1 Gemmatimonadota bacterium | reverse complement strand
GACGCCACTGTCCACCTCCTGAGCTTAGCCGTTCAATTTGGTATTTCTCAATTCGAGGGGGTACGTTGTTACGATACCCCTAAAGGGCCATGCATTTTTCGCCTGGACGCTCACATCCAGAGACTCATGAACTCCTGTAAAATCTACCGGATGGAACCGGATTATTCTCTGGAATCCATCTCTGAAGCTTGTCGTGCAGTAGTGGAAAAAAACAATCTGAAAAACTGTTACATCCGGCCGATGGTCTATAGAGGTTATGGTGCAGCAGGCCTGAACCCCGAGGGTAGTCCTATTGAAACTGCAATACCTACGTGGCCGTGGGCGGCCTATTTAGGTGAGGGAGCACTCGAAGAGGGTGTGGACGTAGGGGTATCGTCGTGGAATCGACCAGCCCCGAATACTTTCCCTTCCACAGCTAAGGCTGGTGGACACTATACCAACTCGATTCTTGTTAAGATGGAAGCCCAGGTTAATGGTTATGCAGAGGGTGTAGTTTTGGGACCTGAAGGAAGATTGAGTGAAGGCGGAGGACAGAACATTTTCCTTGTAGACCGCGGAACGCTGGTGACGCCTCAACTCGATGGAACTCTACTTCCTGGAATCACCCGCGACGCTGTTTTCACGATAGGTGCTGAACTGGGATTAACAGTCAAACAGCAGCCTGTAGCCCGCGAGAACCTTTACACTGCCCAAGAGCTATTCTTCTGCGGAACGGCAAGTGAGATTACTCCCATACGAAGTGTTGACCGTATACCCGTGGGGGATGGATCTGTTGGACCTATAACTCGAAATATCCAAAAACGCTTTATGGATATAGTCACTGGACAAACCGAAGACAGCTACGGCTGGCTAACTCCAACAGGATCTTAGTCTAGTCTTAAAGTCTTAAGAAGAGACTCTTCCTACAGAACGCCCTTTGGTTAGTTGCCAGCCATTCCTCGGTTAGCGATCAGTCGGTTGCGTACCTCTTGGATCATTTCAGGCCCTATTCTACAGCATCCTCCAATAACCTGAGCACCGGTTTGATGCCAAGTTTTAGCCATCTCAACCCAATCTTCCTGACCGTCCGATCCCGTCCATTTTTTTTCCTTAGCATCCCAAGATTCTCCAGAATTTGGATACACTAAGACCAACTTGTTCGTTTTCCCTCTGATTCGAGTGATCAGGTCATTAACGAATCTCGGAGCCGTACAGTTGATACCAATCCCAACCAATCGGCTAGCATTTTCACAGAGCTCAATCGCGGCTTCGATTGGTGCACCGTCACTCAAGTGACCTCCGTCTCTGCAACTGAAACTCATCCATCCCCACACCTCTGGACATTGATCCGAGAGGTCTAACAGAACTTTTGCCTCATCTATTGATGGAATCGTCTCAAACGCCACCAAGTCAGCACCAGAAGTCGCAAGAAGTTTGAAGCGGCGCGCATGAAAATCAACTAATGCTTGTTGGTCGAGACCGTACTGACCGTCGTATTCTGACCCGTCCGCGAGAAAGGCACCGTAAGGCCCTATACTTGCTGCGACAAGCGGACGCATTCTACCACTCGATTTAGCTGTATCTGACAAAAACTCGTGAACCGCCTCCCGAGCGAGAGTGACTGAATGAATCAGCAATTCGTCGACATCGAACGGGGTCAATCCAAAACGGGAAAAGCCGTCATAGCTCGCCTGGTAGGTTGCAGTAGTGATACAGTCAGCTCCGGCATCCAGGAATGACCCATGCACACGACGCACTTCGTCAGGTGCATCGATGAGCATCTTAGCCGACCACAGATGGGGGTCCAGCTTGTGACCCTTTTCTTCGAGAAGGGTGGCTAGGCCTCCGTCTAATATCACCACACCCTGATGTTCGAAAATCTTTTGGAGGGGATTGGTCATCACATTCACAGCCCCAACTAGATTCTCTCTATCTCTACTTTCTTAGTGTCCCGACGCTCCTGAGTCTGCTCCGCGAGGATCAGCAGCCCCCAACCGATCGCCTGTCTCAGGGTCTACCATGATTGAATGAGCACGCCCTTGTCCTCTGCCCAACGTCACCTCATGGCCCATCGCTCGAAGAGCAGCCAGGATCTGATCCGTTGCGCCTTCTTGCTCAACACGAACCGAACTCGGCAGCCATTGGTGATGAATTCGAGGAGCATTTACTGCTTCCTGTATACCGTGATCGAAATCGACAATGTTCAAAATCAGTTGCAGGACAGTATTAATAATCGTTCTTCCTCCTGGACTTCCCACAACGGCAACCAGTTCACCGTCTTTGGCAACGATACTGGGGCTCATACTCGAAAGCATGCGCTGCTCTGGTCGTGCCAGATTGGGGTTGGTCCCAATCAAACCTCTGTCTGTGGTAATACCTGGCCCAGCATTGAAGTCGCCCATTTCGTTATTCAGCAAAAATCCTCCACCTGGAACCGTAATGGCCGATCCATAGCCCGATTCTAAGGTGTAGGTCACCGAAACTGCCATACCCTGTCCGTCGACTACTGAGTAATGGGTTGTCTCTGGACTTTCGTACCCCATGGCAACATCAGAGGCTGCTGAAACACTCGCAGCACTAGGATTTATGTCCGCTCGCAATTCCGCCCCGTACTCCTTGCTGGTAAGACGATGTAGGGGAACATCGTTAAAATCCTGATCGGCCACATATGTGGCACGATCCCGGTAGGCCCGTCTCATTGCTTCTGTCAAATGATGAATGTAGTCTGCTGAATTGTGGCCCATGCTCCTGAGATCAAACCCCTCCAGGATATTTAGCATTTGGACGATGGCGATGCCTCCACTCGAAGGTGGTGGCATGGAAATGATATCGTAGCCTCTGTAACTTCCGTGTACCGGAGTACGCTCGCGGGCTTGATAGCGCTGGAGATCTTCCATCGTAATCATACCGCCGCCGCGTTCCATCTCAGCGACTAAAAGCTGTGCCGTCTCACCAGAGTAAAAACCGTCGTGTCCGTCGGACGCAATTCGGGCCAAGGAACGTGCAAGATCCGGTTGTTTAAGAATCTCATCTTGATCGTAAGCTTCCGATCCATCCTTTGCGAAAGAAGTCATCGTCCCTGGATGCTGGCTGCCTCTACCTTCAATCAATCCCTTTAGACCTCTGGCCAGACTTTCGCTAAGTGGAAAACCGCCACTGGCCAACCCGATCGCGGGATCAACTAAACTCGACCATTCTCCGTGACCGTATAGTTGATGGGCCTTCCAAAATCCAGCTACCGTACCTGGAACTCCAACAGCCCAGTGACTTTGGTGGTGTTTCTGAGAAGAATATTCCCCATCTTCTAGCCACATTTTCGGGAAAGATGCCAGAGGCGCTTTTTCTCGAAAATCGATCGCTGTCGTAGCTCCATTCGGAAAACGGATTACCATAAATCCGCCCCCCCCGATATTTCCATTCGATGGACTTGTGACTGCCAGTGCAAAACCAGTGGCGATCGCTGCATCGACTGCATTCCCGCCAGCCCTCAAGACTTCAGCTCCTGCTTCACTGGCAATTTTAGTGGCTGAAACAACCATCCCATGGGAAGCTCGCACGGCCGAATTTTCCTGCTGATTCGAGACATCAACAGCTGAAGACAATAGCATCTCTGGCCCTACAGTACCCGTACTCCATGCACCAAAAACGAGTAAACCCAAGGCACCAAGAGCCAAAAATATATTTCTCCGTCCAGTCATACTAAACCTCCCCCTAAATCTTCAACTATCATTAAGTCACCAGGACATCTCAACTGTTTTTACGATTATCCCAGGGACGCACGAATTAATTTGATCTGCCTATGACAGTAGCTTCTACTGCACTTAGACACAAAAACTATATTAGAAACCAGAAAGAACTTAGTCGACCTCCGATCCTTATTCCAGGATCTCCAGTTCACCCCAGTCCAGGCCTGATAATGGAGTCTTAACGTTTTCGGCATCACCGACAACGACAATCGTCATATCGTCGGGGCGGATGCATCGCATCACCGCTTGTCTCACATCCTCGCTAGTCACCATGCGCACTTTCTCTCGATGAAACTGGTAGTAGTCATCTGGAAGCCCATAGACCAATGTATTTACTACATGCGATGTAATGTGATCAGTGGTTTCAAATCTGAGAGGAAACACCCCCGCTATGTAATCTCTCGATGACTCCATCTCTTCCTCGGAAGGACCCTCCGAAACAAATTTCTCTATCTCGGATACCGCCGCCTTGACGGCATCGGCCGTTACGTCTGTACCTACCGCTGTTGAGACGCCCCAAGGCCCCGCCCCACGTCTGAACTGAAACGAAGAACGAACTCCGTAAGTGAAACCGTTCTTCTCACGTAAATTGGAATTCAAACGGCTCGTGAATGCCCCGCCTAAAATCGTATTAGCAACAATCAACGGGAAATAGTCGTCTGTCTTCCGCGGTTGTCCCACATGACCGATACGAATCTCAGACTGCACAGACCCGGGACGGTCTACCAAAAATATCTTTCCCTGGTTCTGGGCGGCTTCCTCTGGTTTCAGAGACGCCCGCAGACCCGCAGATCCCTTCCAATCCGAAAAGCATCTGGCAGCCAAGTCTTTGATCTCTGACATGTCCACATCACCCACCACCACTAAGCCAGATCCTCCAGGGACATACCGTTCCTTCCAAAAGTTCGTTACCAGGTCGGGATTCATACTGGCTAAAGATTCCGCCGTCCCCCCTAGAGGTCTCCCGTAAGGCGCATCCCCGTAGACCATCTTCCGGACACAGTCAGTTGCAACACTACCCGGATCCATTTTTCTCTGCTCGATCAAGGCCAATTTTTGGCCGACCAACCTACTGACTTCGTCAGCAGGGAACAGAGGATTGAGTACCACCTCTGCCAATATTCCCAGGACAGTATCTAGGCGATCAGCTAAACAAGACAAAGAGACCGTTGTGCAATCCCAGTCGGTGTCGATCGAAAGGCCCGTCCCGTTATTCTCTAACTGCTCGGCCAGTTCACCACCCGACCACTTTGGGGTGCCCTCTTCCAGTGAATCTCCAGTGAGAACTGCCAAACCAGCCTTTTCTGCACCTAATAAATCTTCTCCAGCGTCCAGAACCAAGCTGACCGTAACAACCGGAACTTGTGGAGATCGAGCAACCTTGATTTTCAGTCCATTATCCAGGCTCTCGGCTATGACTGACGGAGCCTGAAAATCTCTGATTGGCCCCGACTCAGGAGCTAAGCTACGATCCCGATCACTCATGAATCACCACCAGGCATATAGGTCAGGACGGCACGGTTATCCTCTCCCAGAAACTCAGATGTGAAATTTTCCACATCCCCCGAAGACACTGAACACTCGATTTCACTGTTCAGACGATGCGGATCATCGAAAAATTGACTGAACATCGACAGGAGATCAGCTCTCTCGCCTACTTGTTCAATCTGCCTGATAAAACTTGTCTCTGTGAGTGCAATCACCCTGCTGATTTCCTCAGTTCTCACAGAATTCATCTTCTCTATTTCCTCAGACAGGGCAGTTTCCAGATCATCCACCGATCCGTCAGGTAGACCCGTAGCCCATACCATCAGCATCCCAGCCCCTGTAGTGAGAGGGAAGACAAAGCTCGCTACATCCTTTGCGATTCGCTTCTTCCGAACCAGCGAATTGTAGAGCCTGGAACTGCGACCAGATCCGAGTATTGAAGAGGCAACATCGGCAGGATAAAAACCCTGCTCTGTATAGGAAGGAATCCGAAAAGCCATGATTACTCTGGGCAAAGGAACGTCCCCTTCGACGTGGTCTCTCTTCGTCTCTCCGATGAGCCTCGCTAACTCTGGTTCCCCAGGTATCTCAGGAATGGCACCTCCTTTAGGAATATCTCCAAAATGTTTTTGGATAAGCTCCAGTCCGGCGGCTGGGTCGAAATCACCACACACTGTCAGTACCGCGTTATTCGGCACGTAAAATGTTTTGAAAAAATCGGAAACATCTTCCAGGGTAGATCCTTCAATGTCTTCCATAGACCCGATCACCGTATGGTGATACGGATGAGATTTGGGATACACCATCGCCTGGATTTTTTCTCCCCAATCTCCATAAGGTTGGTTGTCATAGCGCTGACGTTTCTCGTTCATGACTACGTTACGTTGGTTGTCCAATTTCTCTTCGGTGATAGCTGGGAGCATCCAACCCATGCGGTCCGATTCTAACCATAGAGCGAGCTCAAGATGGTGTGAGGGTAGGGTCTCAAAATAATTCGTGCGATCGAACCAGGTCGAAGCATTCATAGATCCACCAGCTCTCTCGACTAATTCCCAGTGAACGCCTTTGGGTATATTCAAAGAGCCCTCAAACATCATGTGCTCAAAAAGATGGGCAAATCCCGTCTTGCCGGGACGTTCATTTCGTGAACCTACTCCATACCAGAGATTGACCGTGACAATAGGTGTATTGGAATCAGGAGAAAGATTGACGCGTAAACCATTGTCCAGGGTGATCTGTTCTACCAGAATCGATGCCATCAAGCACCGTACTTGTTTAAGCGGAGGGAATGGGCCAATACCAAAGGCATCAGATCGGTACCATAAAAAACGTCCAGATCACCAGTCCTACAAGAGGTCTCTCCAAAAGTATCCGAAGATGGACGGGTCCATTTCGAATGGATCATAGTGGGTACATGATGCCACGAATGCTCTCCTAGTAAGGTCGGGGTTGCATGGTCACCAGTAATGACCAACACATCTGGATTCAGATTCATTATCCTTGGAATCATTGAGTCTATTTCTTCAATAGCAGTCATCTTACCAGCGAAATCTTCATCATGCCCGCGGGTATCGGTGTCCTTGAAATGAAGAAAATAGAAATCATGATTGCCAAAAGAGGTCTCCAACGCTTCGACTGTTTGTTCATTTGATGTCGGAGTTTCGGCAATTTCCATCCCTACTAGCTTGGCAACGCCACGGTACATCGGGT
>DUCW01000017.1 GCA_012959595.1 Gemmatimonadota bacterium | reverse complement strand
TAGGTGAATCCCCTACCCGGCCTGGAATTTTCCAAGCAAGACCCGAAGTTGTCGTCACTCCACAGATATCTCCCGATGGAGAGATTCCGTCACAGTTGATAGTACCCCAAAAGCTATTTTCTTCTATCAAACCTTCATCCACCATAGCTAGGCCAGCACGATAAAATTCATCGGCTTTCGATCTCATCTTAACTCCTAAATCATCCCTATCACCTGAAGAACTCTGAGAACCCTTTCTCTTAGATGGATCAAGGAAATGCCCAGGATCGATCCGACGTTTCCATTCCAACCAAAGAGCACGAGATTTTTCAGTGTTCAAATCATCCTCTATGAAGAAACCGAGTTGTCTGGCAAACTGCTGGGCACCTGAACCAGCTAACAAATGGTGATCGGTCAATTCCATGACACTCTTAGCAACCAACGAAGGAGTTCGAACCCCTTCAATGCCTGCTACACCTCCAGCCCATTTCTTAGGTCCATGCATGCAGCAAGAGTCCAATTGGACGACGCCGTCAGCATTTGGAAGTCCGCCATATCCAATGGCTGACTCCTCAGGATCTAACTCAGGGATATTGACTCCAGCAATCAAGGCTTCGAGAGTATCTTCTCCTTCGGTGATCCCCTTGAAGGCTCTTTCGACTGCGTTATAAGGGCCCCCGTTGCGATATCGATATCCACTTGTATCAGATATCACAACTGGACTAACCAATTGAGGAGTGAAAACGTGAGGAGATCTTGTTCTGTTACTCGATCGTTCATCTAGACCTATAGATCCAGTTGAAACTCCCACAGCAGTGGCCTGGAGAAATTTACGTCTGTTCATCTTTGTATCCATTCAGCTATCTCCCTATGTGACAGACAAAACCTCTGAACGATTTATCGATCTACATGCTCGATCAATAGTCGTGAGTACAATCAATTTCGAATGTTTTCCACTGCTTTACCCACTAGAGGACCAACTAATCCTCCCACAGTAGCTCCAATTACAGTCATTAATCCAATAGGATTTAAGTACGGCAAGAAAGGTCCTCCAGAATAGACGGATTTAACGATTCCAATCGTCAAAAATACTCCACCACCTGCCATCATTCCTTTGATAGTCCATCGAATTGTAGACATTTGACCACACCTCCATTTCGTCATCAACTGACCCGTCCTAGGATTTTTCCAGCATGGTCAGGAATTCCCACCAATTCAACCTGTATTCCACTTTCAGCAGCTTCATCTCTAAATTCTTTCAGTGCTAATGCCCCCGTGAAATCGACTCTACCCACTCCAGTGAGATCAATTATGAATCTTCTTGCACGGGGATTTAAAGGTAAAGTTTCATTAATTGCTTCCTGTATGAATGCCGCAGACCCAAACCACAGTACTCCACTTAGACGGACATGGATCGAATCCCCTTCCGCCCAAGATTCACAGGAAGGGCTAAGCTCCCGCCAAATGTGCACACTTACAGCTGCAAGAGTTCCCAACAACACAGCTTGTTCTACATGGGGAGATAGCACCAGTGTGAGAACGAAAGTCGTCCAGGAAACACCCGCTTGCAAAGGAGCTACTGCCCAAAGATATGTTAGGAAACGAAACTGTATTAGGGGAAGAGCTGCGGTGATCACAATAGGACCAAGGACAGCCCTAGGTAACTCGGTCAATACACCCGCAAAAGGCACACACAGCAGAACCACTAATCCCGCTACAAAACCACTCAACCGACTTCGAGCACCGGAGGAGTAATTCAAACTACTTCTTACAAAAGACCCTCCTACTGGAAAACCACCAAACAGTCCCGCCGCCAGATTCGCTGCTCCTTGACTAATGAATTCACGATCTGGGTTCCAAGATATTCTTTCCATTTTAGCATATTTGCTAGAGATTGCAGCGACTTCCGCAAAGCTGACTACTGCTATCACAATACTTGGGAGGATCAATAAATGCATTTGTGTCCACGGCAAAGCTAAACTCGGAAGAGGTATACCAACATCAATTTCCCCAATTGTAGCCCCAGTATAACCCGACACTCGGGAATACATTATCCCGAGAACAGTAGCCATCAAAATCCCCGGTATCAGTACATGTACTCGCCGAAACCCCAAGACAATCAGTACCGTCATACTCGAAACCATAATGGTAGACACATCCCAGGTTCCCAGGGATCCAAGGCTTGTAATGGCACCCCGTAGGACGCTTTCCCCTTCACGTTGCACGCCCAATACTACTGGTAACTGCGAGGAAACAATTAAGACCCCGGCAGCAGAAGTGAATCCGTCTAGGACCGGGCGGGATAGAAGATAAGAAATCCATCCTCCACCGAAAAAACCAATTATTATCCTTACTATACCAATGGAAAGAGCCAACAGTGCAGCGAAAAGTATAAACTCCTGAGATCCTTCTTCTGCCAAAGGGGCTATTGTGCTAAAAGTGAGGAGAGCGGCTAACGCTGTAGGTCCAGTCTGTAGGATTGGCGAAGAAGTGAAAAATGAAGCTGCTATTGGGGCTACAATAGCAGATATCCACCCGTACTCGGGAGGTAGGCCAGCCAGATCGGCATAGGCCATTGAGCCGGGAATAAGAACTAGCGCCACACTGACACCAGAGAGTATATCTTTCAGGCTATTCATAACACTCTTTACGCTTCCTCTTCCAGGTCCCAAGACAACTGTTGGAGTAACTCCCCCGATTCCTTGGCACGCCTTTCCCAGTGAAAACAAAGTTCTCCCAGCGAACTCCATCTCTCCGATATACTACAGGATCTCTCGAAAGCCATTTTAGCCAATCCTCCCAATGTTTCTTGAGGTGCCACTCTTAGCAAGTCCTTAAGAATCGCCTGACGGTCGTGATCCTTTGGAAGAATTCCAATCTCATCGGCCAAGTTATTCAGATCTTCGGTAAGTAATATGAATCCCGATTGAACAGGAGCAAACAAACTGGAAAAAAATTGTGCCGCTCCCCTGCGACGCGGATCAGGCAATCCCGAAGAAGCAACCAGATGCCTCGGAAGGTCTTCTAAAGGACCCAAGCACTCAAATTTACATACCAATGTTTCAGATAAAAGCTTCGCCCAGTCACCATACACTGTGCCTTTACCAATGGTTTCTACTCTGTCCAGATACATTGGCACCCACGGTAACAGGTGCTCCCAAAACAGAGCTGCCCGAGATCGCTCAATTAAGAGGGTCCGCGCAGGTTCTCTTACAAAACTCTGGTTTTCTTCGAGGAAGGCTGCTAACCCAAGTAGCCTACTCAGATGGTCTGGCTCATGAGGAACCTCTCTTCGAAGAGCTTTCCAAAATCCAGAAATACGCTCTAGAGCCTCACCTCCCACAACACCTTCATTGCTTAGATAAACAGAAGCGTATGGAGGTAAATCACGGCAAAAAATCTCCTGGTATACATCACAACATGGAGATTCAGAAAACCCAAGAATGTCGGCAAGTCTTGAATGTTCATCCACAGGAGGTTCGCAGAATACTCCCAGTGCCCGGATCAGTTCAACCACGAAACCGTAATTCCCAGAAAATATTCAACACTTTTTCAGATTTTCCTGTCACAGCTGGTAAGCGGAATCAGAAGGCCTGCCTGGTCGATCGAACCAACTCGGTCTTCTAGTACCATCTGGACTAACCTTGTCTACAGGCCGAGTGAGTGCTAGCCACTCTTTAAAAACCCTAGATGATTTTTCTGTATCCACAAATATATCTCCTGGTCGATCCTCAGAATGAGAATTTGTAATGCGAACTGCTTGGTGCCAACAGTGCATGCCAGAAATGGGATCGGGATGTACTGGGAAAGTCAAATTCTGGTTAACCCCTAAGTCAGACCACCAAATACGTTGTGTGTCAGGATCACTAGACTCATAAGCAACGCTATCACAAATGCGCCTCATATTCCATTTATTCCCTTCTCGATCAAGGTTGACGGCGGCCGTTACTTGGCGCTGACTTTCGGGCTGTACTCTCCACCGACCCATATGGTGACTACAAGCTACTACTCCAGGCTTAATGGATTCCGTAACCCAGGCCTTGAGTACAAAATATCCTAAATCTGTCTCAACTCTTAATAGATCTCCAGTTCCTATGCCCAATGGATCGGCGTCCACTGAATTTATCCATAACGGGTTTGTGTGAGCGATTTCATCCAGCCATTTTGAATTCCCGCTCCGTGTATGGATTTGGACTGGCACTCGAAAAGTTGGCAGTAACACAAGCTGTCCGTCAGCCAATTTTTCTCTATGTATATGACTCTTGATATAGCCTGGCATAGCTAGTTCTGGCCATCCCCAATTGACCATAGTGCTGGAAAAAAACTCTAGTTTTCCTGAGGGAGTAGGAAAACCTCTTTTCACTTCATCACCAATTAGCAAACCCGTACACCTTAAACCCTCACGTCGCGGAGCCTTAGGAGCGGTAACGGTGTGCGGTTGATTCATTTTAGGTGCACTGGTATAGACTCTGCCGTAGTCGTCGATTTCTACATCCGTAAGCTCTTCAGAAGAGACAGTCTCTGCATACAGCGCACCTACTTTATCTCTAATTTCAAAAGCACCGTATCTTCGCATGTATTCTAGCGGTGTCAGATCTTCCTCTGCAGCTGCTTCTGGAAGCCCTGGGACCGAGTTATCAAACATCCAACCATAATATTCATCTACAGAAAGTTTGGTTCCAGGATTTTCTTTGGACTCAAAGTACCTCCGGATACCGAGTTCTCCTTCCGGATCTATCCTCCAGGACAATTCCATCCAGAATTCATTTTCTTCCCAAACTTCTCCAGGATTCGCTTCCCTGGTATCAGTTAAATCCTCGTTCATCCTTGTGCGGGCTACCCTTAACACAGGCTGTCTAAAACCAATCCACTGTCCGTCATACTGCTCATAGGAATGAACGTCATGACGTTCCGATCCCAAACCCATGGGGAGCACATAATCGGCATATTGAGCAGTTTCATTCCAAGTGGGAGTTAGAGCAACGTGCATTCCCACAAGGCTTTCATTGGTGAGAGCTTCTATCCACGAAAATCCATCTGGATTAGTCCAGACAGGATTATATACTCGAGTAAAATATGTATCCAACTTACCCCTTCCTTCTAGAAGGAAATGAGGCAGTAATATAGACATTTCGTGGTGAGAAAGAGGATACTCTCTAGGCCATAACAGCTCGTTCCATTGGTCTGGACCTTCTGGAGTATATATGGGCTTCGGAGAAAATCTATTCCAGGCCGCCAGATGAGTACCACCTTTTGTAGCTACAGACCCCGTCAGTGCACAGAGCAAATACATGCTTCTAGCAACCTGCCACCCACCCAAATTACCTGAAGCAGCACTCCTCCAATTATGGGCAGAAAGTTTATTCCCGGCCCTTGCAACCGTTTCCGCTACTGACTTTAACTCTTCCGGATGAACTCCTGCTTCTGAACCAGCATACTCGAAAGTGAACTCTGAATAAAGATCTTTAAGGATTCTTTCAAATCCGTCAAATGTACATGCCTCTTCAGGGTGACAGGAGTGCATATATTCTTCCCAATTCCACCATGAACGTACAAACTCACTATCGTACAAATCGTTCTGAATAAGGTAGTTCGCAATCGCCAAATTAATCGCCGCTTCTGAACCAGGGTATGGCGAAATATAATGGTCTGCGTGAGTCGCAGTGTTAGACAAACGAGTATCAAAAACTATCACTCTAGCTCCACGCTTGCGGGCTTCGATAATTCGCTGTGCATGTGGGTTAAAATAATGTCCTGTTTCAAGATGGCTGGATATCAAAAATATCACTTCTGCATTGCCGAAATCCGGACTTGGCCTATCGGACCCTACCCATAACTGAAAGCCAAGCCTGGCACTAGACGAACAAATATTGGTGTGTGAATTGTGTCCATCCACGCCCCAAGCAGCCAAGATTCTATTAGCGAATCCGTCCTCGCCTGGGCGGCCCACATGATACATTATCTCATTCTTTCGATCCTCTGTCAGTGCTTTTCGGAGCCGTCCAGCAAGTTCGTCGAGAGCTTCGTCCCAACTAACCCGCTCCCATTTTCCTTCACCCCGTTTACCTATTCGTTTCAATGGATGCAAAATTCTCTCTGGATCCTGGATCTGGTTCAGAGTAGCTGGTCCTTTGCCACAATTCCTACCCCTTGATCCTGGATGTTCAGGATTTCCTTCAAATTTCCTTACCTCCAGAGTGTCACGATCTACATAAGCGAGTAGCCCGCAAGCCGATTCGCAATTAAAGCAAGTGGTGGGTACCAGCATATAACGGCGCTCTACTTTTTTAGGCCATTCAGTCGATTCGAGTTCTACCCAATCATCCCATCGCTCCTTGGGTGGAAATGCAGATAAATGCACTCTGCTCGGTCCAGGATAGAAAGTTTCCCCTCTTGCCTCAACATCCTTGCGGGCAGCGGAAACACGACTGCTTATACGACCTAATTCGCTCACAATAAAGTATCCCTTCGAATCATTTTTCTATGCTAAAGGTACGATTTGTCCAGCTTGTACATAAACATGCTCATAGATTGCCAAACCTAGTAAACCAAAAATCAAAGCTAATCCACCAACCCACGGAACCAATAAACCTAGCAAAGACATAAACATGCTCAGCCAGAACCAATTCTTTAATTGTCCTCTGAGCATCTCATCCACCGCCAACCGTCCGTGAGCAGATGCATGGGGTAAAGCAAGCTCCCCAAAGGTCATGAAAAGATGTATTACTGAAGCAACCCAAAAACTCGAAATCAAAATTTCCAGTGACTCGATATCAAGCAAAACGGCCACTAGAGCTAAAGCTCCTGCACCGGCTAGAACAGACTGAACAAAAAGATGGACTGGTAAAAAAGGGTTTTGCCATAAATCTCTAGCCTTTGCCTGGGCAAAGAGATAGGCTGTATACACGGCAGTCATTACTGCCAAAGGAAGTCCTAACCAGGCAAGTTTTTGCATTAGAACCTGGTCCCCCGACCAAGACAAAAATCCATGGATCCCAAGAACGATGCCATAAGCTCCTATTACAACTCCCCCTCGCACTAACCAGCTACCCCACTGTGGCCTGGTGAAAATCATGTAGAACCTTTCTGGGTGCTCCAAATCCCAGATAAGAAGACCACCAGTAACAGCTAACAAGGAGGATCCCAAAAGGGGAGTCCCTATATTCCATGTAGGGCTATCCTCAGACATGAACCCTAATAGCATCAATACTACTGGCACTATATATGCACCCGCCGC
>DUCW01000016.1 GCA_012959595.1 Gemmatimonadota bacterium | reverse complement strand
AATCGAACCCGACTTCGCGATGGCTTATTGGGGGGAATCTCTGGCATATAATCACCCCTTAAATTCTCAAATGAATACAGAAAAACCACGTGAAGCACTGGATCGACTGGGTTCCACCAAAGCTGAACGTCTTGCCAAGGCTCCTACAAAAAGAGAAAAAGGGTTCTTGTCGGCAGTGGAAATCCTTTGGGGCGACGGAGACATTGTTGAGCGTAAGCTGGGTTACATGGAAGCTATGGACAAACTCCATGAAGAGTACCCGGATGACCCAGAAGTAGCTGCATTCTATGCCTTGTCCATGCTAAGTGCTATCAGTTCAACAGGAGATTTGAGCAAACGCCTTAATGTCCGAGCCGGAGACATCGCGTTGCGTTTGTTCAAAGACAACCCGAGTCACCCTGGAGGCGTTCACTACACCATACACTCCTTCGACGATCCTCTTCTAGCACCACTAGCCCTGGAAGCGGCACATCGTTTCGCTGAGATATCTCCTGCGGTATCACATGCAATACACATGCCCACGCATATCTTCATCCAACATGGAATGTGGGATCATGTATCAGGGAATAATCAGAGAGCTTACGATGCCGCTCGCAATTTATGGAACCCAAACGAACCGATGGGTGATGCAGTACATGCTTTGGATTGGGGTCAATATGGCGATCTTCAACTTGGAGACTACGAGAAAGCCAAACACTGGATCAAGCGTATTGAAAGCATGGCCGGAGGTAAATTCCTAGAAAACGATGTAAGCGACGCTGGTGGCCAAGCTCGTGTAATGGGTGCCGTCCCGCTACTCAAGTCCCGCTACATCATTGAGACGGAAGAGTGGGACGTTCCTGCAACTATTACCAGTGATTTGTCAGCTGCTGAATTGCTCGCAACAGCTCTTAGTGCCTACCACCTGGGAAATGGATCGGCTCTGGAATCCGCTAACGAGGCACTTAAAGAAAAATGGGCTGCATCTAGAACACCCGGAACTACGAGGAGCCCTAACAGAAACGGGATCATGTCCCAACAGGTGAGTGCATTATTCCAAACATTCCACGGACGTCCTCAACAGGCTATGGCAATAATGGATGACGCAGTTGCAACCGTCGAAGCCATGATGCCGCCTAGAGGGGCTGCTTCTCCGATAAAACCCGTACATGAACTTTATGGGGAGATCCTGATGGACCTAAATCGTCCTCAAGAATCAGTGGAGATGTTCGAGACATCTTTGCTGAGAATGCCAAATCGTCCAAGGTCACTGCTGGGTCTGGCGAGATCTTACGTCGCATTGGGGAACGATCAAGAAGCAGGAGAAGCATACCAGAGCCTGACCGAGGTATGGAGAGATCGGGAGTCTTTCACTGGGTACCAAGAAGCTAAGCGTTTCCTGGAAGAAGACAGCCAAATGCACCGGTAGGCCTCACCCAAACCGCACTACATTAGAATTTGAACTCAGGAGGTCATCGTGAAACTGTACCGTCAGGTTAAGCATACGCTGGCTTTTACATTGGTTGTAATGGTCGTTGCTTCATGTTCTCGGGAAGAATGGCCAGCACTGGAACCTGTTGATGCTAATGACTTCGCGGCAAATCACCAGGAATGGAGAAAGAACCGTCGCGAAGGTTTAGTCAGACCATTTTCAGGCGTGGTTTTGTGGATGGGACTCTGGAATCTAGCTCAGGGAGCAACTCCATTCGGATCAGATCCAGATCTGCCAATAACTTTACCCGAATCAGATTCTCCACCTCTGGCTGGGACTCTCCATCGATCTGGTCAGGAAATCACCATTGAACCTGCTCCTAATTCTGAGATAAGTCTGAGAGAAGGAGAAACCATTGAAGAGGAAACACTCTTGAACAATGACCGTTCTAGTGGCACGACAAATCTATCTCTAGGATCCCTAGGAATGCGCATCCACGGAGAACCTGGCACAGACAGGCTCTGGCTTAGAGTTTGGGATGAAGATTCTCCGAAAAGAGAAACTTTCCAACTTCCGGAATCCTTTCCTGTCGATACAAACTGGCGAATTTCTGCCCGATTCGAACCCTATGGGGAATCGCGGGCACTTCCTGTGGCTGACGTCAAAGATGGAATGCTGGAATATCAAGCTCCAGGAGAATTGGTTTTTCAAGTGAATGGAGAAACCCACAGACTCATTGCTGTTGCTGATGCTAACAGCACGTCTTTCCATGTAATGTTGTGGGATCCCACTGCCATTGAAGAAACCTATCAGTTGGGTCGCTATCTAAGAGTCCCTATTCCAGTAGAAGAGGGTTGGACTATTGAAGAAGAGGGTTGGACAGTCATGGACTTCAATCGCACCCGCAATCCACCTTGTGTCTTCAGTGCATTTTCAGTTTGTGCATTACCTCCACGTGAGAACCGCCTTGCAATTCCTATTACGGCAGGAGAGAAAAGACCGGCCGAGGAAGCCTACTAAGCGACGGATAGGAACTGGGTATGGAACAGTGGTGCCCCGGCATTGTATATTTAGACTTGAAGAAGACTTTCTAAACTTGACTGGACCAATATACCCGTGCGTAGAAAACCAATACGGACTGCACTCTTTCTAGCTATCCTGATCTTCAGTGCCTGTGACCTGCCCAGATCTTGGGGGGAATGGAACAGTGTTATCGTCGCCACCTCATCCGAGACCTGGGCCGTAGTCGGTGAAATGATAGAATCTTCTTTGGAGACAAGGATACTCACCGTCCGCCCAGAAAAAACATTCCGTATCACACATCAAACCCCCTTGGGTCGAAATTGGAACAGACTGCAAAGGTTTAAACAAATTCTCCTTGTGGGTAGTATCGATGATCCTTGGATTGTCGATGCCTTAGACAGACGGCCCACCGAAAACCTAGATCCTCCTCAAATTTTTCAGCTTCAGGACGTCTGGGCAAAAGGCCAGTTGGCAACAGTACTACTACTTAACCCTGGTGGATTTGACGAGGCAAAAACACTAATGCCTGAACTACACCAATTGCTAGATGGTCAGTATCAAGACTGGGTCCGAAGTAGAATGTTTATGAGCGGTAGAAATGAGGCTTTAGCTGATAGCCTGTGGGAAGAGGCACAATTCACTCTGCTCCTTCCGGAACTTTATGTTAAAAGAACAGAAGATTCCACATATATTTTTCGTAATGATAATCCCGACCCGTCTGAACTCATCAGAGAAATCACTGTAACATGGCGTGGTGTCGCAGCAGAGAAACCCAGTCAGAGTGACATCGTAGAGTGGCGCCAAGATATATCGGATTCGTATTTCAACTATCCACAAGTTTTAGACCCGGACCTAGCAGAAAGAAGACAGATCCAAATCGGCGACATGATTCTGGACGAAATCAGAACTACCTGGTCGAATCCTCCGGAAGATCTATTCCCAGCTGGAGGACCGACCATCATCCGATCCATCAGCTGTCCCAATCAAGGGCGTCAATACCTAGTCGATGCTTGGCTTTACGCTCCTGGAAGAGACAAATACCAATACCTTCTTCAACTCGAAACTATTTTAAATTCTTTTCGTTGCGGTGAAGCACCCACCACATCCCCTCGAACTGATTGACCCATCCTGATACTGGTCACCAAACCAAATAGCCTTTTACCTAAAACGACTTCTAAGATGAACTTCAAAGAGCAACAATTATGAGCCTCACAACTGTGTCCAAGAAAACAATGACGAGCCAACAAGGGGGGAGGGAGACCTTCAAGGTCGCTGACCTTTCTTTAGGTGAATGGGGAAGAAAAGAGATCCAACTTGCAGAGCAGGAGATGCCTGGATTAATGGCTCTTCGAGAAGAATACCTAGCGGACCAGCCCCTTTCGGGACTGAGAATTATGGGCTCATTGCACATGACGGTGCAGACGGCAGTGCTCATTGAAACTCTCGTTGACTTGGGAGCAGACGTCAGATGGGCCTCTTGCAATATTTTTTCCACCCAAGATCATGCGGCGGCGGCCATCGTAATCGGACGTACTGGGACCGAACAAGACTTAAAAGGTGTTCCTGTTTTTGCATGGAAAGGTGAGACGTTAAGAGAATACTGGTGGTGTACTGACCAGGCTTTGACCTGGCCCGATGGAAATGGACCTGATCTTCTCGTGGATGATGGAGGTGATGCAACGCTCGTATTACACCAGGGAGTTCAGTGCGAAAAGAGCGGTCAAGTACCTGAATTTGATCCCCAAAATGACCCAGAAGAAAGAGGGGTAATTCTCGATTTACTTCAGTCGTCCTTCGACGAAGATAAAGATAAATGGCACCGGTTAAGCCAGAATATCCAAGGTGTGTCTGAGGAGACCACCACTGGAGTCCACCGTCTCTATGAAATGGAAAACGATGGCTCACTGCTTTTCCCAGCTATCAACGTCAACGACTCAGTTACGAAGTCGAAATTCGACAATCTGTACGGATGTAGGCATTCCGTGATAGATGGTTTAAATAGAGCAACCGATGTGATGATCTCTGGAAAAACAGTGGTAGTTTGTGGGTATGGGGATGTCGGCAAAGGCTGTGCACAAGCGTTGAAATCACAGGGGGCCAAAGTATTTATCACTGAAATAGATCCAATATGTGCACTCCAGGCCTGCATGGAAGGCTTCACTGTTCGCCGGTTGGAAGACATCTTGGAAACAGTGGACATTTTTATAACGGCTACCGGAAACAAAGATGTTCTTACTGCCAAACACATGTCTCGTATGAAGGACAAGGCCATTGTCGGGAATATCGGGCATTTCGATAACGAAATAGACATGGCTGGATTAGCAGCAACACCAGGAATCAAACGCCAGAACATCAAACCTCAGTACGATGAATGGGTTTTCCCTGACGGTCACAGTGTCATGGTTTTAGCCGAAGGACGGCTTCTGAACCTAGGATGCGCTACTGGACACCCCAGCTTCGTAATGTCAGCCAGTTTTACTAATCAAGTCATTGCACAAATCGAATTGGCAACCAACCAAGCTCAGTATCAAAACAAAGTTTACGTACTTCCGAAATTCCTGGATGAAAAGGTAGCCAAACTACATCTCAAGAAATTGGACGCACAAATAACCGAGCTGACTGAAGAACAAGCCTCCTATATCGGCCTAAACAAGCAGGGACCATTCAAGACAGAATCATACCGTTATTAGAGAGGCGAGCTTGATGTTTCTGAGCACATACGTTCAGAAGCTCTTAGCTGGACAAGGCAGGCAGATGGTCTTTTTATGCAGAGGAGTATTCCTGGATTTTATGATGAAATAGCCGTCGAAGTCGACCGTTAGCGACCCGATTAGGACAGGACCTAGAAGTATCTTCTTAAGCCAGCGATTCAACAGCTTGGATCACACTGTTTATGTCCTCCATAGTGTTATAAATATGAGGACAAAGACGAACTCCTGTGAATGCACCTCCCATTGCTGCTCCAGCCACACCATGCTCCTCGTAAAGTGCAGAAAATAGCTCAGAGGCATCAGAATTCGGCGGCAAAAACACCACTACTCCACCACTCAAACCCTCACTAGATGGGGTATGAAACTGAGTTCCAGGAAGACGCTCTCTCAGCCCGGTCTTCAGGGCGTTGGCCAACTCTTTAATTCGTTCCGCTACTCTTTGTTTTCCTATGATTTCATGGAAATGAACCGTCGTCGCAACCGCTGCGACCGCTGCATCGTCTCTTTGTCCCAATACTTCGAATTTACGAGCACCGTTGGTTACAGCACCTTCCCAACCAACACCAACATGCGTAGGCCAGAGATGTTCCACCGCAGATTCACGAACATAAAGAACTCCCGCTTCTCTGGGACCCAGAAACCATTTGTGAGCACTTCCCGTGTAAAAATCACAACCTATTCTATGCAAATCTACCTCAAGACAACCGAAACTCTGGGCACCATCCACCATAGCAAAAGAACCATTTGCGTGAGCCAAACCACAAAGTCGAGTAGCTGGAAGCTTTACTCCCGAAATGTTAGATATATGACTAAATGAAACCAATCTAGTCTCGGGAGTCAGGGCATCTTCAAAAGGTGCAATCAATTCTTCCGTCGACTGTGGATTCACCGGAGTGCTGACTCTTCTTACAGTGAAACCATACCTTTCTGCTCGAACGTCCCAAGATATACTGTTGGTTGGATGATTCTGATCCCACAAAAGTACTTCATCTCCGGGCCCTAGATCCAACCCATTAACCACGGTCGCATTAGCAGAACTCGTATTGCGAACTATAGCTATCTCCTTTGAATCAGCTCCTAAGAATCCAGCTAACATGCTGCGTGATCTCTCTTGTAACCCCGAGAATTTCCTCCGGTTTTGAGCTGACGCATCTTGATCCACATCTAATGTCAAATCTAAGAGTTGGTTTTGCACTGAGATGGGAGATGGACACAAATTCGCAGCATGCATAAACAGAAGATCACTATTTAGTGAAAAAGCTTCTTTCACCAAGCTCCAATAGCTTTCGTCTACTACACTGACAGAAGATATTCTTTCCAAAATGTCCTTCGCGTGAATCTCTCCCTCATTTGCCATCTTTATGGAGTCACGCCTTCCCGAACTCATAAACGAGGGCACAGAAGCAGAGGCAACTACTCCACCCAAGGCATTGTTTAAAAACTTACGGCGAGTTTGCGTCTTCATTTATCCTCCTGCTAAAGCAATAAACCGATACTTGATTGTACCCTGACATGCAGATCTGTAAAGCAAAATAGAAACAATCTTGATTCTGGTATACCGTGGTGACTATCTCACCAAGGCGTCCAATGCACTACGGTTCAAGAACTGACCTTTGGTCACCACTGCCTGGACCGACCGGGTGTGAGTGATATCATCCAAAGGATTGCCCTGAAGCAAAACTAGGTCGGCTAAGCGACCTGGTTCGATGGTGCCCATCTCACTTTCCAAGCCGAAAAATTCCGCTGGACGTAGAGTGGCCGCCCTCAGGGCCTCCATCGGGGACAGTCCCGCCCGAACCAACATTTCCAGCTCACTGTGGAGGCTATAACCTGGTGCTGCGAAACCAATCGGCGTATCAGTACCAGCTCCGATCGGCACCCCCGCCTCATGCATCAATCCTACAAGGAAAAGGCTCCAGTCGGGAAAAGTCGTATCCGTGTTCTGCCCCCCCATCGATCCACGGCTAGCGCTAGCAGCCGACCAATCCTGTGCTGCGTCCGTTGGTAGCTTCTCAAGAACTTCACCCCAATCTGTTCGAGAGAACGGAGGGTGGAGAGCCATAGCGTTCAATCTCAGAGTTGGCACAACAAATACGTGTTTGCACTCTGGGCTCCGGCAACCGTACTCCGAGCCGCCCCGACTCTTCAGATAACCGTAACGCTCCACTTCTTTGCCTTTGCACTTTGGGCACCTAGGTCCGCTGATTACTTTTAGAGACACGGGGTAGTTTCTCCTTTGGCTCGGGGATAGGGATATCCGGGCCAGATACGCCCTCTAGGATTACTAGGTCCTCT
>DUCW01000015.1:5783-7563 GCA_012959595.1 Gemmatimonadota bacterium | reverse complement strand
TCTGTCTGCGTTTGAGGGTTTTCTAGAGGACCTTGGAGAGAGTCGTCATTTGGAAGGTAGTGAATTGGCTCATGGGGTTCGTCAGTTGGCACTGGAAAGGTTTGGGCCTCTAGCCAAGGTAGTTCTGGAACATTGGGGGATAAGCAGGACTGCAGATTTAGGGGACATTGTTTATGCTCTGATTGACTGTGGTGTTTTAGTTCAAGAATCCGGGGATTGTAGGGAGGATTTTTGTGACGTGTTTGATTTTGAAGAAGTATTTGAGAAAAATTACCCGTGGAGCCCAGGGGCCTAGTATTCCTGGGTGTGCAACTCACCTGTGTGGAGGGGGAAAATATGTCTAAAGAATCTGAGTTTCCGGGATGTTTGAAGTGTAAAGAGGGTGTATTATTACCTCTTTCTGACTATGGTCGTGACGGAGCGTCGATTCGCTATAAAGCTTGGGCTTGCTCTAATCCCGAATGTGGTTTCAACCTCAGGATCGACAATGGTGAAATTTCTTTAGGCCGAGATATCGGTCAGAGTTACAAATAAACTTTAGTTATCGTGTTGATTTGCTGTTGGGTTCACAATTAATAGGACGGTAGCTTGACCCCCTGTTTGCCACTTAGGCCCTTTGGAAAATCAGTTGTTTGGTCCCCTACTGGGTCAGAGGCTTCAGCCTTTGACAGGATGGCTATTATTGAAAGTGGAGTTTCAGAAAGAAGTTTGATGGAAAGTGCTGGCCGTTCCGCGGCACAAATTCTAGATAAAATATTTCCAAAAGGCGAAATAACAATAGTAGTAGGTTCTGGGAACAATGGAGGGGATGGTATTATCCTGGGCAGAACTCTACAGGCCTGGGGAAGAAAAACCAAGATGGTAGGTGTCGGTAAACATCAACTTGATAGTGGATTAGGTAATGGTTGGCCGATGGAGATAGGTGATCCAGAGCCTGTTTTCGACAGTTCATCCCTGATTGTAGATGCCATTCTGGGCACCGGTATGGTTGGAAAGCCGAGAAAAGAGCAATCTAAAGCTATTCAGTTTATCAATCGCTCTGAGTGCCCCGTTCTTTCACTGGATGTACCATCAGGTCTCAATAGTGACAATGGAAAAGCTTTAGGAGAAGTAATTTCGGCGGATGTTACGATAGCTTTTGGATGGCCAAAATTAGGAACCCTTCTTCAAGGTGGGAGATCTCAGTCAGGTCGTTTGATCGCCATAGAAATAGGGTTTCCTCCTCCTGGTCCGGCTTCTTTTGGTGCGGCGGTTGTTACACCCGAGTGGGCCTTAGAAAGAAGGCCTATACGTAAATATGACAGTCACAAGAACAGTGTCGGATCTTTACTTTTAGTGGCTGGGCGGCAGTGTTATCGGCACGAGGTTCCCTAAGGGGTGGCTTGGGACAGCTTCGGATTGTTTCAGATAAAAGTAATAGAACCATTATACAGAGTGCTGTTCCAGAAGCGATTTTTGTATCTTCTGATGACTATGAAGAAATAAAATATGCTGTTAGTAAGTCTGATGCTTTGGCCATAGGACCAGGACTGGGTTGCTCTTCGCAAGTTGGATGTTTATTGGAGATGTTATGTGAATGTGGAGGCAGCCCACCCGTTCTGCTAGATGCAGATGGACTGAATATGGCTACTGCTGGGACCGGTCCGAGGATTAAAGATTGGACTTTTGAAAGAAATGTTCTATTGACCCCACATCTGGGTGAAATGGCTCGCCTTTCAAGTCTTTCTCCAGAATTTATTGGATCTGACAGACTTGTTGTTACTAAGGAATTTGCCGAAAA
>DUCW01000015.1:0-5655 GCA_012959595.1 Gemmatimonadota bacterium | reverse complement strand
GAGCTCTTCTGGCACAAGGATTGCAATCTGACGTTGCTGGTGCCTTGGGCCTATATATGGTTGGGCGAGCTGCTGCAAGGACGGAGTTGGGTCCCAGTTTGATCCCGACAGATATACTTCCGGAATTGCCAGAAGTGTGGAAAGAACAAGGCGGTCAAAAAAGTGATTTGGATCTGCCTTTTGTTGTGTTCGATCAGGATGCTCCCAGATGAAAGATAGAAATTCAAATCCTGAGAGTGCAGGGACAGAATCGGACCTGATAGCGAGAATTCTCACTGGTATGGATGGGTTAAATTCCCGCATTCTTCTGGGTGCAGGGGATGATGCGGCTGTTTTTAGGAATCGGCAGACAGCAATTAGTACTGATTTGACGATAGAGGACGTCCATTTTAATCGAAATTGGATTAGCTTGCATGAGGTTGGCTTCAGGGCTGTGATGTCTGCTATTAGTGACCTTGCGGCCATGGCAGCAGATCCATTTGGAGTACTGATCTCTTTAGCTCTTCCGAAGAAAGGCTACAATGTGATTTTAGAAGGGTTGAGAGGTGGCATCCACGAAGCTGTAAGAAAGGTTGGAGCATCTTTGATCGGGGGTGATCTGAGCAGCTCTCCTGGACCGATTGTTATAGATGTTACTGTTCTGGGCGAGACAAGAGATTTGGTCACCCGGACAGGTATTTCTAGTGGAGATGAAGTTTGGGTTACTGGTGTTTTAGGGGGATCTGCGGGAGCCGTGAAAATCTGGCTAGATGGAGGAGATCCGAGTACAGAATTGAGAAATGCCTTTACGCGACCTCCGTTCCGGGTTCCAGAGGCACGTTGGTTGGTAGAGAATGCAGGAGTTAGAACAATGATAGATATATCGGATGGCCTTCTCAGGGACGCTGGCCACATGGCCGATGCTTCCGACGTCTGCATTGTGATCGAGCCAAAAAAAATTCCTCTACATCCAGACCTTGATCCTGATATTGCCCTGCGTTTTGGGATGTCTGGAGGAGAAGATTATGAGTTGTGTCTGGTCTCCAAGAAGGGGATCCTGAATCCATTAGTCGAAATTTTTGAAGAAAAATTTGGGTTAGGGTTGACTAGAGTAGGTTACGTTGAAGAAGGTTCGGGGATTGAGATAAAAGGAAAAGAGTGCAATCCAGAGTCTCCGTCAAATCGCATCTTAGGTTTTGACCATTTCTTGGTCTAGGAGTACTAGTGCTGAGGTCTAGTTGGGTATTATTTGCAGGTAGTTTCGTCACTCTGTGTTATGCTATCAAGGTACGCCTTCTGACCGCTCTCGGGAAGGCTGATCTCCTATGTAACGTTTGTGATTCTGCAGCTCGAGGTTGGTCTCGATCCATCTTAGGAATAGCCAGTGTGTCCGTACGTGTTGAGGGTGGGAAGAACCTGGATCCATCAATTTCCTGTGTTGTGGTTGCAAATCATGAGTCATGGTTCGATGTGTGGGCTTTGGCGGGCTGGTTGCCAATAAATGGAAAATTTGTGGGCAAAGAGGAGCTGGCACGAATTCCTTTATTCGGGCCTTCTTGGCGAGCTTGTGGGCATGTTGCTATCGATCGAAAGGATAGAGAGGCTGCTGTTAAATCTCTACGATCAATAGTTGAAAGAATGAGTAGGGAGATCCTTCAGGTAATAATTTTTGCTGAAGGAACGAGATCTGCGGATGGTGAAATTCAAACTTTTAAGAAGGGCCCCTTCATTTTGGCCATAGAGGCGGGTGTCCCAATTGTTCCCGTATGCATTGATGGGAGTAGAGCGATTATGCCCAAAGGATCCTTTGTAATCGGAAAGGGTGAGATTAAAGTAAGGGTGGGAGAACCTATTTCAGTTGCTGGGATGGTATATGAAGACAGAGACCAATTGAGAGAAATTGCTCAGACAGCAGTGGCCGAGTTGAAGGGGAGATGATATATCATATTTCGAGTCATCAAAAGGTAGTCAACTGATTCTTGCTATAGTAATGCTTTAGCCCGTGGAGGGAATTGAAATTGCCATTGATCGAAGGTGTTAAGGGGAGAGAAATCCTTGATTCAAGGGGAAACCCTACTGTCGAAGTAGAAGTGACACTTGAAACTGGACAAAAGGGACGTGCTTCGGTCCCCAGCGGGGCCTCCACAGGCCAATACGAAGCAGTTGAGAAGAGAGATAGGGACCCCGACAGATACGATGGCAAAGGTGTCCTTGAAGTTGTAAAATCTGTCAACGGTGAAATTCGGGATGCTATAAATGGTTTAGAAGTTGTGAACCAAGCTGAGTTAGACGGGATCTTGATTGATCTGGACGGTACTCCTAACAAGGCTCGGTTGGGAGCAAACGGTCTACTGGGTGTGTCCATTGCACTGGCTAGAGCAGCAGCAGCAAGTGCCGGTCTGCCACTACACCGTTATCTATGCGGAACCAGTCCAACGGGCCTTCCAGTACCTATGATGAATATATTGAATGGTGGTATGCACTCATCTAATAATGTTGACATACAGGAATTTATGGTCATGCCGGTTGGCTTCGATTCATTCTCGGAAGGGTTGCGTTCTGGGGTGGAGATTTTCCACGAACTCAGAAAGATTCTTTTGGAGATGGGTCTCAACACTTCCGTGGGTGATGAAGGTGGTTTTGCACCAGATTTGGCTAGTAATGAGGAAGCGATAGAGTTGGTCATCCGTGCGATTGAAAGAGCTGGGTTTGAACCTGGAGAAGAAGTTGTAATAGCATTGGATATAGCTGCAACAGAATGGTTGGAAGAAGAGGAGTATGTGTTTCGCTGGTCTTCTGGGAAAAGATTGGATTCGCAGGGTATGGTTAATCACTGGAGCAATTGGATAGAGAAATATCCTATCAAGTCTCTGGAAGATCCATTGGACGAAAACGATTGGACTGGTTGGAAGAACCTTACGGCAGCTGTGCCGAATGATCTACAGCTTGTTGGAGATGATATCTTTGTGACTAACGTCGATAAATTGGCTCGTGGGATTAGCGAGGCTGTGGGTAACAGCATCCTAATTAAAGTCAATCAGATAGGGACTCTGACAGAGACTTTGAACGTTATCGGCTTAGCTAGGAAGTCTGGATATCGATCCGTGATCTCACATAGATCTGGTGAGACCGAAGATACCTTCATAGCCGATCTTGCAGTTGCAACTGGAGTGAGACAAATAAAGACTGGAAGTGCAAGTAGAAGTGATAGGGTAGCAAAATATAATCAGTTGCTCAGGATTGAAGAGTTTTTGGGTTCCAACGCAACATATCCTGGCAGAGATCTCTGGCCGCAATGAAGAAATTAATTGTATGGAGCCTGTTAGCTTTTTCCATTTATATTGTAATTTTTGGTGGAGAGTACAGTGTCTTTGAAGTTAGGAGAGTCCGTGAGGAGCAAAACCAATTGATGCAGCAGCTAAGTGACTTACAGGCAGAGAATGATTCTCTCAAAGGCTGGGTGCAGACGTTAGAATTCGACTCTGCCACTATAGAGAAGATAGCTCGGGAGTCGTTTGGTTTCATCCGGGATGGAGAAACTCTATACAGAGTTACTCAACCAAAAGACACTGTAGACAATTCTTAAAATTGTTACCTATTTCGGTGGTGGATTTTTCGATTTATTTGAGTAGGGATTGTAGACAAGGGACGATTTGTCTTGACACCTTAGTACACTCTTTTGAGGTTTGAATAGTTCAAGGAAAAGGGCGGAGTAGCTCAGTTGGTTAGAGCAGCGGAATCATAATCCGAAGGTCGGGGGTTCAAATCCCTCCTCCGCTATTATCCTTCTCCTGTAAATCAGGAGATTATAAGAAAACTGCCCTGGCGAAAAATTACCACCCCTGATTATTTCAAAAGATGTCTGCGATGGAATCGATCACTTTACGGGTTTAAATGGTTCGTGAAACATTTACAAAGAGAACGACCGGGATATACTTACTTTGCTGGAGCTCCGTTGTTGATTGCTCACCGGGGTGGAGCTAAGCTGGCACCTGAAAATACTATGGAAGCGTTTCGCTCAGCTGTGGAAACTTGGAAAGCTGATATTCTGGAAACAGACGCTCGTCTCACCCAGGATGGTAGGGTCGTGCTCATTCATGACGCTGCGACAGATCGAACCTGTGACAGATCGGGTGAGATAAATCAAATGAAATGGGCTGAAATTAAAGACCTCGATGCAGGATACCACTTTAGAGATCTCCGAAATCAAAACAGCTTCCGGGGGCAAGGGGTTCGGATCCCTCTAATGGAGGAAGCTTTGGAGACGTTCCCTAATATGAGAATCAATGTGGAAGCAAAATGTCCCAAAGTGGCAGAACCTCTGGTTGAAATTATTAGGCGACAAAACGCTGAAGATCGGGTCCTGTTGGCTGCGAAGATAGAATCGGATCGAAAAAAAATCGGTTCCTACAGCGGTCCCTTGGGAGCTTCTAGGCGGGATATTGCCTACTTTTGGGCCGCGAGACATGCACGGCTGCTACCGTATTTTCGTCCGACATTCGATGCTTTGCAGGTTCCCGAAGTCTGGAATGGTATAAGGGTTGTCACACCGGATTTCGTCAAGGAAGCACATCGGTTGAATATTCCGGTCCATGTTTGGGTCGTTGATCGCGAGGAAGATATCAGAAGACTACTTTCCTGGGGTGTTGATGGCATACAAACTGATCGCTTGGATATTCTCTCGCGGGTTCTAAAAGTTGTCGTCAACAACAGATTTTCCCATGCCACATAAACTGAACCGAAGATTCCGAGAACATCTGAAGGGAAAGGATTTTTTCTCTGAAAGTGATGGGATACTAGTAGGTGTTTCTGGAGGTCTTGACTCTCTGGTTCTACTGCACCTCCTACATTTCGACCCCATCTTTGCTGGCTTAAAGTTAGTAGTGGGGCATTTCGACCATGGTATGCACCAGCAGAGTGATCGTGATGCTTTGTGGGTTAGAGGCTTGGCTAAATCTTGGGGGATTAGCTGTGAGATCAGAAGAACTCGAGCCACTCTGTCCAATTTGAGGAAACAAGAATCTCTTGGTCACTAAAATGGGTACTCACAGCCCATCACGCTGACGATCAAGCTGAAACGGTTTTATTCAGGATCCTACGTGGGACAGGTTCATTCGGACTGAAGGGAATACCGGAATTTAGATCGCCTGGGATAATACGTCCCTTGCTCCCTTTCTGTAGATATGAGTTGGAGGATTATGCGGAAAAGGTGGGAATTCAGTCGCTACAGGATCCTACTAATTTGGATTCTAGGTTTGCACGAAATGCACTTCGCAACGAAATTTTGCCCATGATTGAGGAGACTGTGGCAGAAGGTGCGCGTTCTGCTCTAGTCCAGATCGGTCAGATTGCTCGCGAAGATCAGAGGGCGTGGGATTCAGTTCTGCAGAATGTGTACGATGCCCTAATATTGGATAGCAATTCTGATAGAATTGTTCTAGACAGAGAAATATTCCTGTCGTTTAACGACGGTGCGTGTGCAATCATCCTGAGAGATCTGACCAGAAGGTTGGGTCTTAGATTGACTAAAGCCGCCACACGTTCGGCATTGGCTTTTGCTAGGACTTCACAGAGTGGCAACAGCTTCCAATTAGGGAGTTCAGTTTGGCTGTATCGCTCGTTCGACCGATTCTTTTGTGGGAAAAAGAAAGAAGGTCATCTCGATCAGTCATTTGA
>DUCW01000014.1:7392-7694 GCA_012959595.1 Gemmatimonadota bacterium | reverse complement strand
TGAGCTGAAGGGTGCTCAACATAAAGTTCAAAACTCTTTGAATTCAAAGGTCATAGTAACGGAAAGAGGAACTTTTTTCGGATATGGAGATTTAGTTGTGGATATGCGTAATTTTGTGAGGATTCAAAACCAACTCTCCTGTCCTATATATTTTGACGGGACCCATTCTGTACAGAGACCGGGTAATGATTTTGGGTCTAGTGGAGGTGATTCTGTGTTCACTCCGAGTTTGGTACTAGCAGCAGTTGCCGCCGGCTGCGACGGGATTTTCTTGGAAGTCCATCCGAATCCTTCCAAGGCAC
>DUCW01000014.1:4798-7375 GCA_012959595.1 Gemmatimonadota bacterium | reverse complement strand
ATCCGATGGATCAACAATGCTTCAATTGGACGAACTGGAGTTTTTGCTAGAAAAGGTCATGAATATCAAAAAAGTTCTAGGATGAAGAATCAAATTTTTACGCCTTCAGAAAAAAAACTCGCCTCGAGAATAAAATTGTTAATTCTGGACGTTGACGGAGTTCTTACTAACGGAGGTATCGTCACTGGAAGCACTGATGAAGGAGTTCTCCTTGAGCTGAAAATTTTTAACTCACAAGACGGTTTGGGATTGCGACTAGTTAAGAATTGCGGAATCGAGCTTGCGATAGTTTCAGGGAGAGAATCAATGGCTACTAAATATCGAGCCAAAGAGTTAGGCATATCTGAGTGCCATCAAGATCCATCGGGGATAAAATTACCAATTGTCGAACAGATACTACTACAAAAAGATTACGGATGGAATTCGGTTTGTATGATCGGTGACGATTTAGTAGATCTGCCAATTTTACAGAAAGCAGCATTGCCAGTAGCTGTTGCAAACGCAGTGCCTGAAATTAAAGATGTGTGCAAATTGATTACGGACTCTCCTGGTGGATCGGGAGCTGTTCGTGAAGTTTGTGAGTGGCTAATTAAAGCTAGAGACCAATGGGACAAGGTTTTGGATGACTTCTGTCAGTCTGCGTCTTAAGCTACATCTGAATAGCTGAGATAGATTAGGCCTGGAAAAGATTCCTAGACTGATAGAGATTACAGGATGATCGTTACAAGGAGTCGGCCTTTAGGGGAGCTCACATGACACTATTTAGAACAAATCCTGCGAAGCTACTGGTTATGTCCCTAGTAACTGGCTTGTTACAGTGCACCGAAAAACCACCCCAGGCTGCGATTGACCAGGATTTGGAGCAAATTAAAGCTGACTATGTAATTTTCGGACTCACAGATTACTTGACAAGGGATGGTATAAGGGAGGCACTGGTCGAAGCTGATACAGCATATTTTTACAGGGATTCCACCGTAGTGATACTGCGTGGCAATGTCAGATTATTGGCATATAACAGAGACTCGGGGATGGAAAGAGCTCGAGTTTCTTCCAATAGAGGTCGACTGGATACTACGAATAATTCCATGGTAGCTCGTGGTAATGCTGTGCTACTTATTGAAAGGGACGGTCGCAGGATAGAGAGTCCAGAATTAAGCTATTATCCGACCAGGGATGCGATATCGAGTGATTCAGCCACTATCTTGTACGAAGGAGATATGATTGTAGAGGGAACGGGGTTCGACGCTGATCTCGATTTTGTTAACGTAAGGGTCAGAAATGGAAGCACTCGAGGTGGAGTGATCCGATAGTGCTTAAAATCATACCTTTTCTTGTATTCGTTTCAGCCATCACCTGGCCTAGGGAAGCAACCGCTCAACAGCAGCGAACCTGTGATCTGTTATCATCCCTGGAGATAAATTCAGCAGGAAATACTGGGGCTAGAGTCAGTTTTCTTTCAAATCCCTATTTCAGTTGCACTGATGGGACCCAGATACGAGCTGATAGCTCCATAACCTACGAAGCCACTGGGCTTACACGCTTTATTGGAAGCGTGATGTTCCGTGAAGGAACAGAGGAACTGCACTCCGACTCAGCAGAATACTACAGCTCTCTAGGACGACTCGAAGCAGAAGGAAATGTAAAAGTTGAAGATAAATTGAGAGGGAACCTTGTTATTGGAAATGAACTCTCATTAGTTCAGGAGAACCTTGAAAATCCTGAAGACCTAATGACGGTCAAAGGCTTTCCTGCCCATGCAATCCTCACGCCTCCAAAGCAAAACCGCGAACCTCCAATATCGTCTGATCCCACTATGTCTGGAGATGGTGCAACAGTATACAGTTCCCTTATTGACGCAGACCTACTCCATTTTATCGGTGATAGAATCCTACAGGCTGTTGGCAACGTTAAGGTTGAAAGAGATTCATTAGAACTCTCCGGAGACTCTCTGGAAATTTTTCAAGATGGCAGTTCTACAAAACTTTTCTCAAACGCCAAAATTACACATAAACACACTGTCTCAGGAGGACCCATAAATGTGAGAGGTGATTCGGTCAACATTCTATTTTCGAATAATCGACTTGATCTCATTCAATCAATGGGACAAGCGGAAGCAATTTACGATAATGGTAGCATCCACGGTTCTATGGTAGACATCTACTTTCGCGATGAAGAGTTAGGTAGGATTTCATCAAGGGGAACCACATCCATCTCATTGGAAAGAGAACTGGACAAAGTCCAAGCTACTGCAATAATATCTGATTTTACCATCACAGGAGACTCGATAAACTTGGAACTGATAGGAGGAAAACTAGTAAGTGCCACCGCTATTGGGACTGCCAGGGGAGCATCTCTTTCTGGTGAAGAAAGTTCTTCCTATCAAGACTATCCCTTTTTACGGGAAGACTGGATCGAAGGAGATACAGTGGTGATAATTTTTTCCGAACCGCAAGAAATCTCTACTTCCGATAGGATTGAAATTTACAGCAACGACACAGTCATAGAACAAATGACTGCACGCGGTGGAGCACGAAGTTTCTTCCGTAGGCCTGCAAACCAAGCGGTCAATTCAGATCC
>DUCW01000014.1:0-4737 GCA_012959595.1 Gemmatimonadota bacterium | reverse complement strand
AAATCAGGATTTTCCTTACCGATGGCCAAGTTCGGCAAATGGAAGTCGAGAACGCACAAGGATCTTTTTTTCAACCCCTACTGAGAGCCGACACAGTTACTGTGACTGGAGCAGAGATTAACCAAAGGTATCAAGAGGATTGTTGACATGACTTCACCATTCCTACCGAAGGTCACTGATAATCTTAATTCGAGTAAACTTTATGCACAGAATTTGAGTAAATCCTACCGCAAGCGACTTGTTGTAGACAATATGAATATTTCAGTTAGCCAGGGAGAGATCGTCGGACTACTCGGTCCGAATGGAGCCGGGAAGACAACAACATTCTACATGATAGTGGGCCTAGTAAGTCCAGACGTAGGCAAGGTTTTCCTGGATGAAAATAATTTGACCAAAGTCCCTATGTATCGAAGAGCGAGAATGGGAGTAGGATACTTAGCCCAAGAACCTTCTATATTCAGGAAACTTACAGTCGAACAAAACATTAAGGCAATTCTTGAAACTCTGAACCTGCCCAAGAATGTAGCAGAAAGCAGGATTGAATCTCTACTAGAAGAGTTATCCCTGGAACCTCTGCGAAGAAGCAAAGCATATTCTCTGTCTGGTGGAGAACGCAGACGACTGGAGATTACCCGAGCCCTTGTCCAACAGCCAAAATTTATGCTTCTCGACGAACCTTTTGCGGGAATTGACCCTATAGCTCTTCACGACATTCAAGATATTGTCTCCAGGCTAAAGAACAGGGGGATAGGAGTTATAATCTCGGATCACAATGTAGAGCAGACCATGGAGATAGTTGATAGAGCTTATATCATGTACGAAGGGAAAGTACGAGTAAGTGGTACAGTCTCGAAGTTGGTTTGGAATGAAGAGGTTGCGGAGATCTATTTGGGACCGACACTAACAGAACGGCTCAGAGATAGATATCAACCATCTGATGAATCCCAGGAAGGATAATGAACCCGCTTAGCAGTGGCCTGTTCCAGTCGCAAGAGATGCGCCAAGAAATGCGAATAAATCCTCGCCTATACCAATCGATGGAATTGCTTTACATGCCTTTATTGGAGCTGCAAAAACACCTAGAATCCGAACTCGAGGAAAATCCTTTCCTAGAATTGACCGAATCGGATGGTGGCGAAGATTCCGATCAAAAATTATCTACGGAAAGTGTAGTCTCCGAAACCTCAGTTGAAAAAAACGAAGACGGAGAAAGGAGCTCGCTAGACGAAATGTCTTGGGAGAATTTGTATCCAGAGTATACCAGTCCAGGAGAATCGAGAGTAGGGACTGGAGAGATTCCTGGACCTGAATTCTGGGAACAACCCGTAGTAGAGAGTATCGATTTGGGAGAACATCTCACAAGGCAATTGAGGTTGATTCTAGAAAATGAAAGAGATATGCGGGTAGGCGAAGAGATTATCGGCAACCTAAGTGACGATGGCATGTTAACATGCGACCTGCAAGACATTCTGAATGATCTTAACTCATGGCTAGATGAAATTCGCCATTCGGCAGAACAGGAAATGCAAGAACTGAAGTCTAAAGAAGAACAAACCGATTCAATGGCTGAAATACGCTCTTTGTTCGCACCATACAACCTGGCTGAAGCACAAAAATCTCTTGAAGTTATCCAAAGCCTGGATCCTCCGGGAGTGGGAGCCAGAGGCATTAAAGAATCAATTTTGATCCAACTTGAACAGCAGGGAAAATCAGATGAACTCTCTTATAATCTAGTGGACACCCATTTTGTAAATCTCCTGGACCATAAGTGGGACGAAATCGCCAGGGACAAGGGTATTTCTGTACGTAAAGTTCAAGAAGTTGCGGACGAAATTGCAACGTTGGACCCTAAGCCCGGTCTCAAATATTCTGTAGATCTTGATATTTATATCGTACCAGACCTTATTGTAGAAGAAATAGAGGGTGAATGGTTAGTGTTCTCAAACGACACCCATTTACCGCGCCTGCAGATAGCACAATCTTATAAACTATTGCTACAACAAGGAGAGATACTAGACGGGGAAAATAAAGACTTTATCACCCGGAAAATGAATTCCGCACATTGGATGGTCCAAGCGATCGAGCAGAGAAGACAAACCATGATCAACGTCATGCGATTTCTCATAGAAAAACAGCATAATTTTTTCGTCAATGGAATTGAATCCTTGAAACCGTTAACTCTGCGAGAGGTGGCCGATTATATCCAAGTGCACGAATCAACTGTATCAAGGGTTGTCAATCAGAAATACGTTCAAACTCCAAGAGGTGTTTTTTCCCTGAAATACTTTTTCTCAAGTGGACTCAAAATTTCTGGAGGTAAGTCAATTTCTGCTAAAGGGGTGCAAAGTAAACTCAAAAAGATAGTAGACGGGGAAAACCCTAAAGCTCCCTTAAGTGATCAGAAAATCAAAGGAATTTTAGAAGAAGCGGGTGTGAGTATCGCAAGAAGAACAGTCGCCAAATATCGAGACCAGATGGGGATTCCTCCAGCACGTGTAAGGAAGAGGGTCTGATGGACGGACAAGCATCCGAAACTATTCTTGTTACTGATTTAACTGAAGACAGCAGGAAGAATTTCACTCTTGTGATTCCTGCCTACAACGAATCTCCCGTCATGACGGATCTGATCGCCGAGTTAAGGACTTCCTTCACCAGACATCAATTAACTGGAGAGATCATCCTGATAGATGATGGGTCCACTGACGACACCCGTCAGCTTGCCCGGACTCTTACGGACGACTGGCCTTTAGTCAGAGTGCTACATCACAGAAAAAACTTGGGGAAAACAGAAGCTATCATAACAGCATTCCAGGCAAGTACACGGGACAATATGATCATCTTTGATGCTGACTTACAACACAGTCCTGAGGAGATACCTCGTTTCCTCCGAGAACTTCAAAAGGGTTCAGATATAGTAACGGGCATGAAGATCGGCGATTACCAGAAGCCCTTTGTTTCCACCATGTACAACTGGCTTAGCAAGAAGATCTTTAGAGTGCCCGTGAGCGATCTTAATTCCATGAAAGCTTTTAAGACTAGAATCCTCTCAGGAATGCATCTGAGACATGACTGGCATCGATTTTTTGTTGTTCTGGCCTATCATAGAGGCTATTCAGTAAGTGAGATACCGATTCGATTGTTTCCTCGAAAAGCAGGTGTCTCCAAATATTCAAGTCCATTACGTATTGTACCGGCGATTATAGACATGATGTCTGTTTGGTTTTTACTGTTATTTTCTCGTAAACCTCTGATCCTTTTCGGTTTTACGGGTATGCTGATGATAATCTTAGGAATATTTGTGGGCGTCCTGGCTTTTTACTTTAGATTCGCACTAGACACAGGTTTTCGCCCCCTTCTTTATCTGGTAATGCTTCTAGAAACTGTGGGATTCTTGATGTTGGGATTTGGACTGATTGCCGAAATGATTGCACAGGTGAGAGAAGAATTCCATGAATCCAGGCGGCAACAGCTGTGAAGACAAAGAGCAATCGAGTAATTGCTCATAATTTGCCTTCTCAAAGTCTGTGCCTGCTGGAAACCCGAAAACAGACTCAGGTGTAGGGACTTTGAGCTAAAACTCTTAGTGGCGTGACGGTTTGTGCAGTGCATATTGATAGAGTGACAAGAAGAAAACTTCGCAGAGCTGAAGCCTGGATCTAGAAGATTGATGAGAGCAATCGCCTTAACTTTTAAATAATGAGGAAAAGTTTGGACTCACAAAGATCTTCAGCAAAATTGAGTTATTCCATACATGAGAATACTAGGTCGTGTTTTATGAAAAAGGTCCGTTGTAATATCTCTGTTGCTATAGGATTTCATGTACTCGTGCCACTGGTTTTCTTGGCGGGATGTGCCGAAGCAACAAGTGCACAAGAAGCAAAAGCAAAAGTCACAGAAGAAGTTCGGGCTATTCAGACTTATCCTTTTTCAAATCCGAATCCGGTTCCCATACTGACCGAAGATTACCGCTTATATCCGTATCATAGGTTTGAGGGGTATGCGCACGAAAGTCAAAGGAAGGAATGGAAGGTAGTAAAACTCGAAAACGAATGGATTGAACTTTGGATACTGCCTGAGGTTGGGGGGAAAATTTGGGGAGCAAGGGTCAAAAAAACTGGGAATGAGTTCATCTATCGAAATGAAGTAATGAAATTTCGCAACATCGCATTGCGAGGCCCGTGGACTTCCGGAGGAATCGAATTCAATTTCGGAGTTATTGGTCATGCTCCTAGCACGGCGTCGCCAGTTGATTACATCACCAGAGAAAATGAAGACGGTAGCGTAAGCGTAATTGTGGGAGCTATGGATTTGCCCTCTCGAACTCACTGGAGAGTCGAAGTTAGATTGCCCTCGGACAGAGCTTATTTCGAAACTAGAGTTCTGTGGAGGAACCCGACAACGCAGGAACAAGCTTACTATAATTGGATGACCGCTGCGGCGTTTGCACAAGATGATCTCGTTATGACTATTCCTGGGAACACTTACTTAGGACACCCTGGAGAAAGATATGACTGGCCAATAGATGACCAGGGAAGATTGTTGTCCGCCTATAGAGAGAATGCTTTTGGAGGGAACAAATCTTTCCATGTAGTAGGCGAAATGAATGATTTTTTTGGAGGCTACTACAAGAGCGATGACTATGGGTTTGGGCACTGGTCGAAATATGGGGATATGCCTGGTCAAAAACTTTGGCTTTGGGCTTTGTCAAGGCAGGGAGGAATATGGGAGGATTTACTG
>DUCW01000013.1:6812-7700 GCA_012959595.1 Gemmatimonadota bacterium | reverse complement strand
CGACTCGCCGTAGGAGATCCACAGGCCCCAATTGGTTCTAGAACTTATACCAACTCTGGCTATGTCACTCAATGGGAACGGATTGAGGGGGCCCCTAGGGGAACTCGAGGTGGCATCTCCGTCGCACATAATTTTTTGGCCGACGGTGAATATGTGTTCAAGTTGGCCTTCGAACATACAACTACTGGAGGATTTTACGGGAGGACAAGTCCTCCTGAACAAATAGAGGTTTCCATCGATGGTGAACGGATGGCTCTCTTGGAAGTGGATAAGTGGATGCATACACAGGATCCGAATGGCGTGAATATGGAGACAGAACCTATATATGTGCCGTCTGGCCCACATCGTGTTTCAGCTACCTTTTTGAAAAAATCTGAATCTTTGATGGAAGATTTGGTCTCTCCTCATGAGTGGTCCCTTTCCGATAGGCAGATTGGAGTGGGAGGGTATGGTGTTACCGCTATAGCTCACTTAAAGGATCTCGGTATTCATGGTCCATATGGTTCAACGGGAGTATCCGACAGTCCCAGTCGTAGGGCTATTTTTACCTGTAGGCCTACGACCCCAGAAGAAGCCAGACCATGTGCTAGAGAGATTATTTCCAAGTTGGCAGATAAAGGATTTAGGAAGCCAGTTAGTGGCCAAGATATAGATGCATTAATGTCATTTTACGAGATGGGTGGGGAAGAAGGTGGTTTCGAAGGTGGGATCAAAGTTGCCCTGCAGGCTATCTTAGCGAGTCCTGAATTCGTCTTCCGTTTTGAAACACCTAAGGACAATATCAAACCAGGTGAAAGCTACAGGATAAGTGATGGAGCTCTTGCTTCAAGGCTTTCGTTTTTCTTATGGGGAACTCCGCCGGACGAGATTCTTCTCCAGAGTGCAGAA
>DUCW01000013.1:380-6802 GCA_012959595.1 Gemmatimonadota bacterium | reverse complement strand
CCTGAGATCCTAGAGGCTCAAGTCAACAGAATGTTGGCCGATCCAAGAACTGCATCTCTGGGATCCAGGTTTGCTAAGCAATGGTTAAGGCTGGAGGACTTGGACAAGGTTCATCCCGACAGACTGATTTACCCGGATTTCTACGAGCAGCTGGCAGACGGTATGCTGGAAGAGACACAACTCTTCTTCAACAGCCTGGTTCAAGAGGATCGCAGCATGCTGGAACTGTTTACGGCTGATTATACTTACGTCAATGAACGTCTGGCTCGGCATTATGGTATACCTGGGGTAGCGGGGGATTATTTCCGGCGAGCAGACTATACTGACAACAAGAGAAGGGGTATTCTAGGACATGGAAGTGTTCTCACGTTGACCTCTCACGCGAACAGGACTTCTCCTGTACTGCGAGGCAAATGGGTGATGGAGGTACTTTTGGGGACACCACCACCACCACCACCACCGGGAGTGCCGGACCTGGACGAAACGGAAGGGGTTAAAGATGGACGTATGCTGACCACCCGTGAACGGATGGAGATGCACCGTTCCAACCCTGTCTGTAACTCCTGCCATAGCTTTATGGATCCAATCGGGCTGTCCTTAGACAATTTTGATGTGACTGGCAGATGGCGCACTAGAGAGAACGGCGTCCCGTTAGATACACAGGGTGAGCTCTACGATGGAACCCCTGTAGCTAGCCTGGATGATCTCCTGGATGCCTTAATGAAGAGGCCGATTCCGTTGATCCGGACCTTTACGGAGAATCTTATGGCCTATGCATTAGGTCGCAGGGTAGAGTATTATGATAAACCGACGGTGAGAGCGATTACAAAACAAGCTGAAGCCGAGGGATATAAAATGTCGTCCTTTGTCATGGGCGTCGTAAATAGCCCGGCATTCCAGATGAGCCGAGCTGAGATGGCAGTAGAAGAGCAGAGTGGGTCTAATTGAAGCCTTTATTTTAAAAGATTTACGGAGGTAATCAGGTAATGGACTTTATTACTGGGAAGCACATTTCTCGTCGTGCAGCACTTCGCGGTATGGGTGCCACTGTGGCATTGCCGTTTTTGGATGCGATGGTCCCTGCTGGGAAAATGCTGTCGAGTGTTGATGGTCTGTCCACGTCTTTAAGCGCTACGCGTCTCATTGCCATTGAGATGGTCCACGGTGCTGCTGGTAGCAATGAGTACGGGGAATCAGTCAATCTATGGTCACCTGCGGATGCTGGTCATGATTTCGATCTAACTCCGACTTCACTGCTTTCACTGGAGCCTTACCGGGATTATTTGACGATCATCAGTAATACAGACGTTGAGCCAGCAGAAGCGACGACACCTCCGGAGATCGGAGGAGATCACTTCCGTTCCAGCGCTGTGTTTCTTACGCAGACTCATCCTAAACAAACAGAAGGTTCAGATGTTTTGGTCGGGACATCCCTAGACCAACTCTATGCCCAGAGATTTGGTCAGGATACGCCGATACCTTCCATGCAACTCTGTATCGAAAATATCAATCAATCTGGCGGGTGTGCTTACGGGTATACATGCGTATATACGGATTCTATTAGCTGGGCTTCTCCAACAGAACCTTTGCCTGTGATTCGTGATCCAAGGGTTGTTTTCGAACAACTTTTCGGGGCGGGTGGAACAGCGGAAGAGAGGACACTGCGAAGGCGAACAGACAGTAGTATACTCGATTGGATCACTGGAAGAGTAGGTCAGCTAAAGAGAGAACTGGGTGCTGCAGATCAGCAGAAATTAGAGCGTTACCTGGAGGATGTCCGTGAAATAGAACGTCGAATTTCTCTTGTTGAATCTAGAAACAGTAGCGGAGAATCCAGAGAACTTCCCGAAGCTCCTGCGGGTGTTCCCGATTCGTTTTCTGAACATGCAAAGCTGATGTTCGACTTGCAGCTATTGGCTTTTGAGTCTGATGTTACAAGGGTCTTCTCCTTTAAGATGGGAAGAGACTCCTCTGCGAGAGTCTTTCCTGAGAGTGGATCGGAGAAGCCATTTCATCCTGCTTCCCATCATGGTGGGAATGAGGAATCGGTCAGAGAATTTGCAAAGATCAATAGTTATCATGTGAGCATGATTCCGTATTTTCTGGAAAGACTAAAGAATACGGTAGAGGGAGACGCGACCTTGCTGGATAAAACGATGCTTATTTACGGATCTCCAATGGGTGACCCTAACTTGCATAACCACAAGCGTTGTCCACTCTTTGTAGTAGGTGGAGCCAATGGAGCTCTTGCAGGGAATAATCATATTTTCACAGACGATGGCACACCGATGGCAAATGCCATGCTGAGTTTGGGACAAAAACTGGGCTTCGATGAAATGACATCATTCGGCAATAGCACTGGACCTCTAGAGCTGAACGTCTGAAAAATACACACAGCAGCAACCTAATTAGGATCAGGAGGATTGTACTTGGCTAAATTTGGTTGGATCACACATTTTTTGGTTAGAAAAATCTCAACGATAGCGTTCTTGATCGCTTTTCTTTCTGGTAACCACATGATAGCAGATGCTCCTGTGGCCGATGCTGCTATGCGGAACGACAGTGAGGGAGTGTACAGTTTGTTGGAGCAAGGTGAAGACGTCAACGCACCCCAAGGGGATGGGATGACTGCCCTACACTGGGCTGCAGAAAACGGAGATATCGAGATGGTTGAGGTACTGCTCTCAGCAGGTGCGGGCCTCAATAGTACAACTCGTTTGGGAAGTTATACGCCACTTCATTTGGCCAGTAAGATGGGTCGTGATACAGTAATCAGAGCTCTACTGGGAGCTGGACAGGATCCAAATGTTCCTGCCCTGAGTGGGATGACTGCTCTACACTATGCAGCGGCTTCAGGATCCATTGAAGCAGTTGATATTTTAGTGAATGGTGGTGCTGAAGTAGATGCGAAAGAGTATGACGGAGGACAAACTCCTCTGATGTTCGCAGCGGCCTTGAACAGAGCTCAAGTGGTGGAAGCTTTGACAAGGCATGAGGCTGACCTAGAGGCATACAGCAGGGTCGTTGATATGAGGTCCCGAGGCAAAATGGACCGTATGGCAGGAGATCGTAGGAATGAAGTCATTTCTGCCTTTCGGCAACAGGCTGGTGGAGGCGACCCGAGCTGGAGACCAAATACTAGCCAAGTACAGACAGCAGTGAAGGCAGCTAATGCGGTACTTGACCTGGGGCCAGAAGCTTTTGTTGATGCAGAGGAAGGGGGACTAATAGATGGTGCAGTGGCCGCAGGGGTGTCTTCTTTTGAGGATCTTGTCGGGGGCCACGGAGGCTTCACAGCACTAGTCCACGCGGTTCGAGAGGGACATTTAGAGTCAGCAAAGGCATTGTTAGATGCAGGTGCAAATATCGACCAAGTCACCCAAGGTGATAATACCAGTCCACTGCTAATGGCTATGATCAATGGTCATTTCGACTTGGGTTTGTATTTGGTGAGTCGGGGAGCCGATGTAACCCTAGCTAGTGTGGCTGGTACTACACCACTTTATGCGGTGTTAAATGTACACTGGGCTCCAAAGGCAAGGTATCCTCAGCCTGGGGCACAAAAGCAACAGCAAGCAGACTACCTAGAGACTATGGAATTCCTTTTGAAGGCGGGAGCCAACCCCAATGCTCGTCTTTCAAAACACCTATGGTATATGGGATACACATTCGATCAATTGAGAGTGAATACGACTGGTGGGACTCCATTCTGGAGGGCTGCATATGGAACTGACGTCAGTGCGATGAAGCTGTTAATGGCCTATGGAGCGGATTCCAATATTGCGACTATGAAAGTCCCTGGTAGACGCAGAGGCCCTGTCAGAGAGGATTTATCTGGTTTGCCTCCATTGGCGGATGGTGATTCGGCGGTATTCCCGATTCACGCCGCATCGGGAGTGGGGTACGGAGAAAGTTTTGCAGGTCAGGCCCATCGACACGTGCCTGGTGGCTGGATGCCGTCTATTCGATATTTAGTTGAGGAGCTTGGTGCTGACGTGAATGCTAGGGATGCAAATGGGTTTTCCCCAGTTCACCATGCGGCTGCCCGTGGCGATAATGAATTAATTCTATATCTAGTCGAAAAGGGTGCTGATGTGACTTTGGTGGGACGGAGTGGCCAGACTACTGTGGATATGGCAAATGGACCATTCCAGAGGATCCAGCCATTTCCAGAAACGATAGCTCTTTTAGAAAGGATGGGTGCTGTCAATAATCACAATTGTGTTTCTTGTTGAACCGCTGAAATTCATTAGCGGGACTACAATTCAACGGTGCCCGTATTTGTCGTAAACCTCTAGAAGTTCCTCCAAATGTTTACCGCTCATTTCCAGAGATTCTTGACCTCCAAATGCTGATGCCGGCGAAAGTTATCCCGGAAGCTATCAGCGCGAGTAGATGAGGTTGTAGCAGTGTGTTGTTGGCGGTCGTTATCAGAAATTGAGATGACAGGAATACAGTAAGACCTACCGCTCCTGCGGCTAGGGCTTCTAAGCTACTCGGATGCCGTGACAAGAGTCCTCCGACTACGGGTATGAAGACGCAAACGGCGATCAAGGAATAGAAAATCGTTAGATGGGAGAACGAGAGCCAACAACACGGAGAGGATCGCTCCTGAAAAAGCCGCCCACCTGGCGATGCTCAGTAATTCACTATCACTCGCTCGAGGGTTCAAATGTCTTTGGTAAAGATCCTTAGACAGAGAAGTGGCCAGCATATATAGGATTGCATCGGCTGAGCTGATTTCGGCTGAGAAGATCGCAGCCAGTCCCAGAGCACCTATAATGGCGGGAAGCCCAGAATCCAAAACTAATAATAAAGCGTCTTCATTGTCCAATAGGGCTGGATTGTATGTGTGAGCGATCATTCCGAGAAGCGTCGGGACGATTGCAAAGATTAACAGGCTTATGGCTGTCGCAGTGAGCCCTATCCGCACAGCTCGTTCATCCAAGGCTCCGTAAACTTTTTGGATGATGCCTGGGGATACGATAAAATTAGGAACTAACACCGCCAGCAGCATCCAACCTGACTGACCTCCCTCCCAGAAATTGAGATAGTCTGCCCTTTCGGGAAGAGACATGGTAACAGCTTCCCATCCGCCAGCGGAGACTATCGACCAGGGCACTATTATTATGAATCCAGTCATCAAGACTATTAGGTGGAGCATGTTTACCCATGCCGTGCTGAGTAGGCCGCCACCCACGAAGTACAGTAAAATAATGATAGCACCCATAAAGACGCTTATTTCGTAGGATGTGCCTATAAGGAAACCTAGGATTTTAGCCATGGCGATGAGTTGGGCGGCAAGTAGGGCTGGCGTGCTTATCCAAATTATGCTGGTTATAGAGGCTCTAACTCCTGACCCATATCGGACTTGGAGGTAGTCTCCGAGAGTATAAAGTCCAGCATCGCTGGCTATTCTCCAGATCTTGGGTCCCACCCAAAATGCTAAGAAGAAAGTTCCGATCGCAGCTGATCCGACCCACCACCATGCAGCAAGGCCATCTCTGTATCCAAGTCCAGCAGCACCGATAGTACTTCCAGCTCCAATATTTGCAGCTAGCACTGTCGAAAAGAGCAGTATCGGCCCCAAGCGTCGATTTGCTACGAAAAATGCTGCACTGCTATCGACTTTTCGGCTGACCCATAACCCTAGGCCGATAAACAGCACGCAGTAGACTATGAAAACGGCTAGATTCAGTGTCATGACTCTGAATCATCCATCAGAGTGTGTCCCTCTCTCGCACCCAAACTTCAAAACTACAAACGTGTCCCGCTGCATCTCACCTCAAGTGAGGAGCTGCAACGAATTCGTTTCGTAACATCATCTGTTTCCGATTGGCCTGGCGTTGTGCTTTTCATAGAGTCGTGTATGTCTGTCGTCTATTGGAACACGTCGTCCTTTGATGAATATCTCTTGAATACTGCTACGGATATCTAACGGATCTCCATCCGTAATGAAGAGATTAGCCATTTTTCCTTCCTCTAGGGTTCCAACCAAATCGTCAACCCTCCAAATTTCTGCTGGCCAGACCGTCAATGCTTTCCATGCATCTTCAGGAGATAAACCATAGGCACTGGCTAAGGCGGCATGGTACGGAAGGTGTCTCGCAATAGTCTGTGATCCAGTTGCAAAGGCGATCTTCACACCTGCCTCTACAAGAATTCCCGGTTGGGCATACACAGCATCGTATGGAAGGCCTTCCTCTGGGTTTTGCATAAGTGAACTGAGAATTACAGGAACCTCTGCTGCCGCCAGTTGTTCAGCTACTTTCCAGGCTTCTCTTCCTCCGTTGATGACGATTTTAAGGCCGAAATCTTCTCCAAGTTTGAGAGCCCCTAGGATCTCGTTTTCTGAATTTGCGTTGACAATAGCTGGAATTTCACCGTCCATGAGCGGGCGCATTGATTCGTAAACTAAATCT
>DUCW01000013.1:0-279 GCA_012959595.1 Gemmatimonadota bacterium | reverse complement strand
CTTTCAGGGGTTCCTACTGGTGGACCAAAGCGTCTGCCACCACCTTCTGTGCTCGGATAGTTAAATATGTAGCCAGCGTTGGCATTGACAGACATATCCTCCCAGGTCCATCCGTCCATATTGATTAGGGCGGCTTGCCCACTTATTACTCCGCCCTCTGGGGCTGTAATTGCAGTGGTAACAGGTGTGGTAGTTGTATCCGTGTAAATGGTGTATGACTTAACTACTGCACTACCATCAGCATCCGTGCTTGTTCTATCTTCTGTAGTCGAGGTGGTT
>DUCW01000012.1:2796-7745 GCA_012959595.1 Gemmatimonadota bacterium | reverse complement strand
CGACTAACTTATACAACATCGGTGTCATTTCAAGAATTCTGGAAACCACTTGGTTGCCCAATGGTAATGCGGAGGTAGTCTTTGAGGGGATCGAAAGAGCCAAATCCGAAAACCTAGATCAATCCCAAGGATTCCTGATGGCCAAAGTCAAACCTCTACCTTCAAAACCCCTAGAAGGACTGAACGCAAGCGAGAACACCATCGTCCAGAAAGTTCACGAACTCTTTGAAGAGTACAACAGTTTAAAACAAGGACATTCCGAACATTCGCTTAAGCCAGTTCTATCCCCAAATGACACCGTACGGAGTGCTCTTCTTATCTCCCACAATCTCTCTCTTAACCTAGAAGAAAAACAAGCCTTACTGGAAGAACAAAAAACCTTGAACTCATATAAAGCCCTCCAGAACATTCTTACAAGCGAAGTCAAATCTTTGAGAAATTTTTCAAGAGCGACAGATGCGCAGCACATTAAAAGAAACCCCACGAAAAGAATCGCTAATCAGGAAGACCCTGAAAAAGAAATTCAAAAAGAGATATTCCCCATAAACGAAGAATGGATGGAGTTAGCAAGTAAAATAGCCCTTGCCTCTTTGCCTCAAAAAATCTCCGAAAGAGCCCGTCGAGAACTAGACCGTTTTAAAAAACTAGGTCCGATGACGCCCGAATCTGCAGTCATACGCAACTACCTAGACTGGCTCCTAGAATTGCCTTGGGCACCCAAAATACTGCAGTCCTCAAGCTTGGAATCTGCCGAACAAATCCTGAATGAAGGCCATTTCGGACTGAAAGATTTAAAAGATCGGATACTGGATCATATTGCCGTCCTATCTCTGGTCGGCGAGCTACGAGGCTCCATAATTTGTTTAGTGGGCCCACCTGGAGTTGGTAAAACTTCCCTCGGAAGCAGTATAGCAACGGCACTAGATCGAGACTTTGTGCGAATCAGTTTAGGGGGAATCCGAGATGAAGCCGAAATACGTGGCCATCGCCGCACGTATGTAGGGTCTTTACCAGGACGTATTTTACAGGGCATGAGAAATAGTGGAAGTACCAATCCTTTATTTCTTTTAGATGAGATTGACAAGCTTTCGACTGATTTCCACGGTGACCCTGGATCCGCCCTTCTCGAAGTCCTTGATCCAGAACAGAATAAAACGTTCACAGACCATTACATGGAACTGGAATACGATCTTTCTGATGTATTTTTTGTTGCAACCGCAAACTCTCTCTCAGGCATTCCTGGCCCTTTACGTGATCGAATGGAAGTCCTACGTCTTCCAGGATACCTTGACACCGAAAAAATGGAAATTGCACAAAGGTTCTTGTGGCCCAAACAAGCAAGACTACATGGACTGCCAAATGATTTCGATCTAACTCTAGAGACAACCCAACAAATAATAAATGATTACACTCGAGAAGCTGGAGTCAGAGAACTCAACCGATGCATTTCTAAGGTGGCCAGGAAGATAGCCAGAAAACTTGTAACAGACGGTAATAAACAACAAGGCAAAGCTATTTTAGGTCCAGCAAAACACATCAGGCAAGTATTAGATGAAGGTGATCGAGTGGGGATGGCCAATGGACTCGCTTGGACCGAATCTGGTGGTGAAGTATTGGATGTAGAAGTCGCCCTGGTCCCCGGGACAGGAAAGGTACAACTGACTGGAACACTCGGTGACATCATGAAAGAATCAGCATTTGCAGCTGTAACATACGCTCGCTCAAGAGCAGATCAATTAGCACTAGATCCTCAATTCTACAAAAACTTGGACATCCACATACATTTGCCAGAAGGGGCAACTCCAAAAGATGGACCATCGGCAGGTATCACAATAGCAAGTGCTCTAATCTCAGCTCTGAGTGCCACCCCTTCCTACAGAGACGTAGCAATGACTGGTGAGATCACCCTGCGTGGAAGAGTGCTCGCAGTTGGTGGCCTAACGGAAAAAGCAGTTGCCGCAATGCGTGAAGGTGTAACTAAAGTCATCTTTCCCGCAGCCAATCTATCCGAACTCTCCTTACTGCCTCCCGAAGTCCTGGAAGCCAAGATAGATTTCATACCAGTGCGAACCATGGATGAAGTCATTCGGGAGGCGCTGGCTCCACTGACAACAACTCGCGCATCCATCCATGAGAATCAACAATCAGAAAACACCCAGCAGGCACATTGAATTTTTGGGCAGTTTTTTTAGAATGTCTGAGACCCCCGGAACAACACTGCCTCAGGTTGCGTTCGTGGGACGTTCCAACGTTGGAAAATCTTCTTTGATCAATAGACTTCTTGAACGACAAAACAAGAAAATAGCCCGTGTGTCTGCTACCCCGGGTAAAACACAATCAATGAATTTCTATAAGATTAATGACCTTTTTATCATGGTAGACCTTCCAGGATGGGGATATGCAAAAGCACCAATAAGATTACGTGAAAAATGGGAACAGCTAGTAAAAACTTATATCCAAGATAGTGAGAGATTGATGGGTGTTGTGCACCTAATAGATGCTCGACATCCCCCGACTAAAATAGATTTTCAATTGTTAAATTTCTTAACAATTGAACAAACGCCCAATTTGATTGTACTAACAAAAACAGACAAACTCAGTAAAATAAAACGCAAGCAAGCTCTTCAATTGATGACTAGAGAACTGGAGATACAAGAAGACCAAATAGTCCTTACCTCTTCTAAAACCGGAACAGGGAGAACAGAACTCATTGAAGCCATTGAAGCTCTCCTTAGACCTTGAGGAATAGTCAACCACTCCATCTTTAGAGCCTGAATTGCCTACAAGATAAGGTTTTTATTTTTCAAATTTCCCCAGGACTCTAACACATGTCCATTATTAGAGCGACAAAGAGAGGAGAAAAGTGTCCAACAGTGCTAAGGATTTGGATCGATGCGGATGCAACTCCAAAGGAAGTCAACACTATAGTGAGCAAAGCCGGAGCTCGCTGTGAAGTAGAGGTTTTGTTTGTATCGAATCATCGAGTCACTCTACCCTCCAATAATCCCTATGTAAGCTTCGTTCCAGTGGGAATAGGAGAAGACGTGGCGGATGATTATATAGTGGACCATGTGCTCAAAGGAGACTTAGTGATTACCGCGGACATTCCTTTGGCGTCTAGAGTCGTTGATAAAGAAGTATTAGTAATAAGCCCGCGAGGCGAAGAGTATGACAAAGAGAACGTCCGAGAACGCCTCTCAATACGCGACTTTATGCACGATCTGAGATCGGCAGGAGTCCAAACGGGTGGCCCGAAACCCTACGGAAGCAATGATAAGAAATCGTTTGCAGAGACCTTGGACCGCCTTTTGACAAGAGCCTTATCAAAACAATGAAACCTGCCAATCGTCTGAGTATTACAAATAACCGCCCTTAGGAAATAGCCCGGCAAAGAACAAATTCCCAAGGACGGCGGAATCGGACCGCAAAGCGATCTTCTTCCTTAATACTATCTGAAAATATGCTCAAAGCTGCCGGATGTAAAAACCCATCACCTACATATCAAGATACTACACGTCACTATAGCAGGAAATTAAATAAATGGCTTAGATACTGAGATTTTATAAGGGTAAGGTGGGAATAACTAAGGGGATATTTAGGGGGAACAGCTACCTACAAACCATAGGTTTTTATTTTTCTATACAATGTTCGCTCTCCAATCTCCAAACTCTGTGCAGCTTTTCTACGGTTACCTTTGAACTCCAGCAAAGCTGCTGCTATAGCTTTTCGCTCTAATTCTTCCAAAGTCATACCTGATGAATAGACCACACCGGATTGAATTAATCCCCCCCCCTCTTCCCTGGTAGAATCCCAGACAGTTTCCTCGTTGCCACCAGATGTTCTGATCCCAACTTCTATCCTGTTTCCACCTGAGCTGTATAAATCCGAGTCTACAGGTATTGCTGCTACTCCATCTCCACGATCTTTGTAAGCCCTGAATTCCCTTCTCAGGTCATCAACATCCATCCTCAATTCAACTAAGGTTCGAAAAACAAATTCCAACTCAGGCCTAATACCTTTTTCAGTGGATTCCGCCAATTTATCCGAACTGGTCAAATCCAAAGGCACAATTGCAGAAGAAGATGGCCGACCATTTCGAATTTCTTCTGGAATATCTCCTGGTGTCACCTCTCTTCCAGGAGCTAAGACTACCATACTCTCAATCAGGTTGTTCAACTCTCTCACATTCCCGGGCCAATAGTAATCTTTGAGAATATCCATAGCTTCTGAGGAAATCCCCTCAAAAGTTCGGTCGTGCTTCGTAGTAGAATCTTCAATGAATGACTCGATCAAGAGGGGTATATCCTCTCTTCTCTCACGAAGAGGGGGTAGCTCAATACGTAGGACATTCAAACGGTAGTACAAGTCTTTCCGAAAACGTCCTAAGGCCACCGATTGTTTCAAGTCGAGATTAGTAGCGGTTACAATCCTGACATCTACCGCTATGACCTCTTCACCTCCGACACGATTAAATTCTTGTTGCTCAAGTACACGAAGGAGTTTTGTTTGTGTTGCCACGGGCATTTCTCCAATTTCATCCAGGAAGACCGTTCCCTTATCCGCCAGTTCAAAAATCCCCTTCCTGGAGTCAATCGCACCTGTGAAAGCACCTTTCTGGTGTCCAAAAAGCTCACTTTCTAGTAAAGTATCGGTCAAGGCCGCCACATTCACTGCAATGAAGGGATTGTGTCGCCGAGGTGACAACTGATGAATTCCTCTGGCCACTAATTCCTTTCCGGTTCCTGATTCCCCGGTGACCAACACAGTAGAGCTTACAGGAGCAAACTGGACCACTCTTTCCAAAACCTGCTTCATTGTATCTGTTTCACCAACTATACCAGCACTGACCTGCAATCTCCTGCGCTCTATGAGAACCCGTGCCAGACTCACTACATCATCTAGGCCAGATCCATGCGGGAAAACCTCTTGGTACCCGAGAAGAGAATTCC
>DUCW01000012.1:2252-2786 GCA_012959595.1 Gemmatimonadota bacterium | reverse complement strand
AAAATTGGAAGTGTCTACTATAGCAAAACTGGGAGACCCGAAAAGAGCATCTGCTTGGTCCCTTAACACTAGGGCTGATGGACTATCCGCTGCTCCTGTAACTACCAGCAATTCAAAATGATTAGTTGAACTAATGTCTTCATCTGGAGTTACCAGCTCGACTTGATAACTGAGCTTTTCAAAAAGTTCCCTTAATTTTCCAGCACGTTGTAAATCATGGGTAGAGATTAGAACTCTACTGTCACTTGGCTCCCTCAAGTTTGCCAGCATTAGCGATTTAGCCATATTTTTGATGGATATTCAATCCAGTTGATTGTACCAAAACGTCTATTAGGGTTTACGGAAGATAACACACCCTACTGACATTTTGGCACATTTTTGATCCAAATTCTAGTGTTTTGACTAAAACTCGGACCTCTTCTGACGAATACACTCTTTAGATTGGCCCATAGACATAGAAGGTGCTGGACTAGCAATCGAAGCTGTAGTCTTTTCCTAGCAATGACTTTCCAGGCCCACTTACGTTTGGTTCCT
>DUCW01000012.1:0-2242 GCA_012959595.1 Gemmatimonadota bacterium | reverse complement strand
CAAATAGTCAAATAGAATCGGGATGTTTTTCAGTATGACCCTGAAGAAGATCGACAATATGAGGCAGTAACATTTCGAGGGCTTCGAGGCTATCTTTAACTCCCCCAGGGCTCCCAGGGAAATTAGCTATTAAAGTACACCCTCTAGTCCCTACCAATCCTCTCGACAATGCAGCGAAAGGAGTCTTCTCCATACCCTGCCTTCTCAGGACATCTGCTAGCCCAGGAGCGTTTTTCTCTATAACTATTTTAGTGGCCTCAGGTGTAACATCTCTTGAGGAAAACCCAGTACCACCCGTAGTCAAAATTACGTCTATCTTTCCAGAATCAGCCCAGGTCTGCAACCTGTCTACTATCAGATTCTGCTCATCTGGCAAGACCGATCTTTCTACTGTGGTATAACCTGACTCACCAACCCACTCGACGATCGCCTCACCACTCTTGTCCTGACGATGCCCCCTGAAGCATCCGTCGCTAACAGTCAATACTGCTACACGCATGTGAACCCCTTTTGATTCATCGGCGAACGGATCCTCCTTTGTAGAAAGGCGGCTTGATGGGTGTACTTGGTATTGTTCGGTCTCTTATTTGTACACCGAAACCAGCAGGAGATTCTGCCAACCCACCTGGAACATAACCCATGGCTATGCCTTCACCCAAACTAGGACTAACCGTTCCACTGGTTACTTTTCCCACTTCCAGTCCATCACACTTAATGACGTATCCAGGCCTTGGAAAACCCTTTTGATCCAGGATTATCGTTATTAATTTCTCTGGTAAGCCCTCAGATTTTTGACGTAACAAAGCTTCTCTTCCCACGAAATCGCCTGCATCCCACTTCACCAGCCAGTTTAAACCACTCTCCAATGGCGTGTGCAGGTCATCTAGGTCATTTCCATAGAGTGCGAAGCCCACTTCCAGTCTCAAAGAATCCCTCGATCCCAAACCAGCAGGTTTCAAACCTTGGGCAACTCCACTATCCAACAGGTTCTCCCAGAGTGTGACTGCGGATCCAGATTCAACATAAAATTCAAAACCATCCTCTCCCGTAGTAGCGATCCCTCCCACCTTACCCTCCGCAAAATGATAATAGCGAATCTGGTCCAAATTTAGGTCAGTCATGGACTCAACAATCTCCTGAGATTTAGGACCCTGTAAGGCCAATAAACCAATCTCTTCAGATCGATCTGTCAATTCGACCTCAAAGTCATTGACAAATCTTAACAACCAATTCCAATCTGTTTTTTTCCTCGCTGCATTCACAACCAACATGAAGTCATCTTCTTTTTTATAGACTAAAAGATCATCCACAATACCACCATTTTCAAAACACATTGCAGAATATTGGGCCTGTCCGACGGATAAAGATGCCACATCATTTACAGTCATTTTTTGGAGAAATGATTCTGCATCCTGCCCAGAAACAATGAATTCGCCCATGTGACTCACATCAAATATTCCAGCCTTAGATCGAACAGCTTGGTGTTCCTGTTTGATGCCGGTATATTGTGTTGGAAGTAAAAATCCACCAAAATTGACCATATTCCCACCGAGTTCAATATGACGATCGTATAAAGGCGTTTTTTTCTCTGCCATGATTACCCTTCAATCCAGGTTTTCAATTTGGCCAACCCTTCGTCAATATCATCTTGGGTAATCCCGGAATAGGCGAGCCGAATATAGTTATCTGGTTCATCCGCTAATGGCGTTCCAAAATGATGGCGTGCGCAGAATGAAACACCGGTTGATTCGAGAGCTGCAGTGCGGAATTCATCCAAATCAGTAAATCCTTTTTTCGCCATAACATTGGTCACATTTGGATAGGAATAGAAGGTGCTTTCCGGCGTAGGCACATGAATCCCTTCAATTGCATTGAGTCCCGCCACCGTTTTATCCCGTCTAGCTTTCAATTCAGATAATAAATTTTTTGCACCGGATGGATCTCCGCCAACAGTTTCTGCCAGTGCATGTTGAATAAAATGGTTTGTGCAGGATTCATCATTAATATTGAATCTGGCTATTTTCCACACCGAATTTGAGGACTTGCAGAGGAATCAGGTATTAGAACTTCCAGTTCCGCCTTATCAGGAAACAGTTAAGGTGAATGCCGGTAAATCCACCATCCTTCTGCAGGCATCGCATAATTACCGCGAACGCGGGATGCATACGATGCTGCTGACGGCGCGGCTTGACAACCGCGTGGCGGAAGGCCGTATCGCATCGCGGATCGGGTTGGAAGCCTC
>DUCW01000011.1:1552-7954 GCA_012959595.1 Gemmatimonadota bacterium | reverse complement strand
GTCGAACCGAATGTCGGTGCTGCAAAAAATCCTCACCCGCAATTTCTATATACCTAAACTCTTCTGCTTTAGAAATCGGCCTTGGACCAACCACGGACATTTCTCCACATAGGACATTCCAGAACTGTGGAAATTCATTTATGCTTGTTTTTCTCAGTAGATTTCCAAGTCCAGGAAGGACCCTGGGATCTTCTTTTAATTTGTAGTCCTTTTCCCACTCTAATCTCAATGCAGGATTGTCCTGCAATATTTTCTCTATCTTTAAGTGGGCGTCAGCTTCCATCGTTGAAATTTTCCACAATTTAATTTTAGCCCCTTCCATTCCGACAACGGGGACTCCAAAAAAGAAAGAGACACCTGGATAGCTGAGCTTGAAGACAACCCAAATCAACATCAATGGAAGAGCCGAAATTAGCAGGACTACACTGGAAAACATAAGATCAAACAAACGTTTCAAAATTCTATAGATCAATCCCATACTTGTGCCTGCCTCACTGGTCCCTTGAGCTTTCTGTAATCAGCTCACAAGCTTCTTCAATACTGTCCATAACAAAGTCAGGCCTCTCCTCATAAAGGTCGGCGTCGTGACCATCGTGACCCGTTCGCACTAAAATAGTCTTGCTCACCCCTGCTGCTTGTCCCGCAGCAATATCACACAATCTATCCCCTATTAACCACGAATTCTCCATGTCCAAATTATGTTCTTCTAGCGCCTTTAGTATTAACCCTGGAGCTGGTTTCCGACATTCACACTCTCTCTTGAGCGTTTTGTCTTCACCTGAAAATCCCTTGTCAGGGTGGTGAGGACAAAAATAAATAGCGTCGACAAAAGCTCCATCCAACCCCAAAATCCACTCCAATTGAGCATGGATTTTCGACAATCCTTCTAAAGTTATAAATCCCTTAGCAAGAGCTGGTTGATTTGTAACTACAAAAACAAAAAATCCGTTCTGGTTTAGCTTGCGAATCGATGTAGCCGCTCCAGGTATAAGGGTTAACTGGTCAGTTCTGCTAAGATCTCCAACCTCTTTGTTAATTACACCGTCTCTATCCAGGAAACACACTTTTCGTGCAACGCCACGATTCATTCGACTAATTTTACCAGCCCGAAAGTCCCTTGTCACAGCAGCAAGTCTTTCGCGGGTACCCATATCCTTAACATATTCTGTGGTAAGGTAAGCTCGAATTTTTCCACCAGATTTGACTACTTTAGGGAAAATATCTCGTCCGAAATCACTTGGTTCGTTTTCGGGGACCATCTCCAAAAGGGACGGATCCAAGACATAGACTGCAGCGTTAACAAGGTTTCGCCGACCAGCAGACTCAGCATGAGGCTTTGAAAAAAATTGTTTAACGAAAGCCTCGTCATCTATTTCAACTAAATCACTATCCAAAGGGTGGTCATTTGGATGAACTACCAGGGTGGCTAAACTCTCTCTGGATTTATGAAACTCTACGAGATGGGTCAGATCAATGTCTACCATCAGATCGGAGTAAATGACTAGAAAAGGATCTTTATGACATTTGGCAAATGCCTTGACAGCCCCAGCTGTTCCAAGAGGAGGGTCCTCTGTAACTATCTCTAGATCAATGCCAAGCTCTGCCCCATCTCCAAAATATTCTTCTATTCTCTCTGCCTTATAGCTAGCCAACACTGTGACTTGATAGAATTGATGAGATTTTAGTAGCCTGATCTGATGTTCCAACACGGGTATACCTCCTACCTCGACCATGGGCTTAGGTATATCACTCTTCCCTAGCCTAGTACCTTTTCCTCCGGCAAGGAGAACCGCTCTCATAAACGACCTTCAATCCTCATCGTTTTTCCAAATTGAGGTTCACCAGATTACTAATGCTCAGACTCATGAAATATATTTGTCAAAATATGATGCAAAACCACATGGCCAGATTCCACCCAACCATAGTCCCAGGAGGGTAATATTATCGGATGGTCTAACAAGTCTCTACACACCCCTCCATCTTTCCCTAGGAACCCCACGGTAGTCATCCCTATATCTCTAGCTTTCGAAACTGCTCTAACTAGATTTGGAGAGGAACCACTAACGGAAATGACTAAAAGGCTATCGCCTTCTTCAGCTAACGCTTCTAGTTGCTTTTCAAATACAACGTCAAAAGATTCATCGTTACTCCAAGCGGTTATCAAACCAATATTCTCGGAAAGCGATATTACTTTTGGCCGCACTCCAGCAGGAGAGATGCCCGCTTTTTGAAGATCCAGAGCCAAATGATTTGCTGTAGAAGCACTCCCGCCATTTCCAGCCAAAAACATAGTGCCGTTGGCATTTCTCACCCTGATAAGACCTTCAGCAGCACTTGCCACCGATCTTACGTCTATATCACGAATCAGAGTTGCTGCAGCCTCCAACCAAGAACTTATTCTGTCGTCATAATCCATCAAAATTACTCCTAGGAACAGTCGGGCTGTTTTTCTATATTTTCGGGTCCACTGAAGTTTTCATGGGGCCGAGACACTGGATCCATTAATATACCAAGAGGTCAATCCCTCAAGAAGAACTCTGCCATTCTGAAATCCAAGTGAGTGTCAATATCCAAGGCTCGTTCTTTCGGTACAAAAACCGTTCGTACGACACCGTCGAATACTCCATCCTTAGCCATTACAAATTCTGGTTTTACCACATATGCCACCGTAGTCACATCAAACACCAAAGGTGAATCCTGACGCCTTATTATTGATCTTTCAGGACGAATAGCTAAGTGAGCCTGTCCTTCGTCGGTGATTTCGACCTGATTAAAATAAGGGCTACGATGGGCATCAGTCACAGTAATCACTATATCTGCTTGTCCTTGTTCGTACTCATCTAAACAAGCTTCCAAGTCCTCAATGAACCGCAATGGAGCGGTGGGTGGTACCACCATTAACAGACCTAGATCCCTTCCTTCTACTTCTTTAATATACTTAACCGCATGCCTCCAGACTCCCCATTCAGGACTATCATCCCTGGCCAAATCAGGTGGTCTCATAAAGGGGACTTCTGCACCTGCTACCTTTGCGACTTCTGCAATATCACCACTATCCGTAGAGACAATCACTCGATCAATTCGCTCGATCTCATGAGCCTGCTGGATCGCTCGAGTAATTAAAGGCACTCCATCTAAGACCTTTAGATTCTTGCCTGGCAAGCCCTTAGATCCTCCTCTAGCACAGATCAGAGCTACTCTAGTTATGGGAATTTCTCATTTTACTTGCTTTCTTCGAAGATTAACTTCGTAATTAATTATCAACTTGTTTTCTAGTAAGTATAAAATTGTATTCATATGAATACAATTAACTCTACTCCTCGATCAATTCATCAGGAACAAAATCTCTGGGTGCAATACTTCCCACGATTTCGTTCCAGCGCATAGGGGAAATCCCTGTACCTGGCCGTTTAGCGGCCAGATTTCTCTGATCAAAGATATCCCCCTTAGCAATAGCACAAGCAGCTACTAAAGATTTTCTAGCGATTTGCCTGTTCTTTTTTTCACTTTCGGTGACCGACTTGATACCATTTCCAATCGCTATCTCTACATTCCTTATCGCTTTTACCATCGCTTTTAATTCTTGTGGTTCAAGGCTGGCCCGGTGATCCGGACCTGAAAGATTGCGATCAAGTGTGAAATGTTTTTCTATCACATGTGCACCCATAGCTACTGCTGCTATGGGAACCTCTATGCCTATACTGTGGTCGGAATAACCCACTTTTACTCCAAATGCCTGCCCGATAGACTCCATAGCTCGTAAATTGACGTCGATCATCGGTGTTGGATACTCAGTGTTACAATGAAGGACAGTGATCTGTTCGAGCTCCATTCCACCATCTTGCAATACGCTCAGGGCTGTTCCAATTTCCTCAAGCTCGCTCATCCCAGTAGAAAGAATGACTGACTTGGCTCGCTTAGATATGTGCTCCAGATAAGGGAAGTTAGTAATTTCCCCAGATGGAATTTTCATGCAATCCAAGCCTAAGTCCAGCAAAAAATCAATGCTTTCTAAATCAAAACCTGAAGAGAAAAATTGAATACCATGTTCCTCACAGCACTCCATCAGGACATGGTGGTCTGCTGTTGACAATTCTAACTTGGAAATCATCTCGAACTGTGATTCGTCCGCGTCAGTCGTCCGAGTTTGATAATCTGCTTTCTTAGCGTTTCGAGTAACTACATTCCGGGATTTATAGGTTTGGAACTTGACTAAGTCGGCACCCGCTTCTGCTGCAACCTTCACTAGATTGCGGGCCATACCCAGATCGCCGTTGTGATTCACTCCGGCTTCTGCAATGACGAGAGTACTCATGTTAGCTCAATTCCACCTTATCAAATATTGTATATGTCAGACTTATAAAGTTTTAAATTATCATCCGTGCTAAACCAGTCTATCGTTTTTCTTAAGCCTCTGGAAAACCCATCCAAGCCTCCATACCTAGGTCGCCATCCAAGCAGCTCTTGTGCTTTATCAGTTGAAGCCAGCAACCTTTCTACTTCACTGTCTTTCGGCCGAAGTCGTTCTTCTTCTGTCATAATTTCTATTTCCTCTCCCATAGCTTCGGCTATGAGTTGGGCCGTTCTACCTATAGATATGTCGAAGCCACTCCCAACATTGATCACTTCCCCAATCCCCTTGTCAGAATCTAATTGTGCCATAAAACCAGCTACGGTATCTGACACAAAACTGAAGTCTCGAGTAGGTCTCGTACTGCCCAGCTTGATCGTTCTCTGTCCATTTGCTATCTGAGTTATAATGGTTGGGATAACCGCCCTCGCTGACTGTCTAGGTCCGTAGGTGTTGAAGGGACGAAGAACCGCAACTGGCGTTTCAAAAGATTTGTAAAATGATAACGCTATCTGGTCAGCCCCTATTTTACTGGCCGAGTAAGGTGACTGGCCCTGTAGCGGATGGCTTTCCGTCATCGGCACTGTTTGTGCGGTACCGTAGACTTCACTCGTCGATGTGTGTACCACCTTAGACACACCCAGGTCACGAGCGGCTTGTACAATATTGAGGGTGCCCTTGATGTTAGTATCCACATAAGTGTCAGGAGAATGGTAAGAATATGGAATAGCTACAAGAGCTGCCAGATGAAGTACTGCGTCACAATTTTTCATCGCAGTCCTGACCCCGTTAGGATCTCTCACATCTCCAGCCCAAACTTCAAATCCCCCCTTAACTTCTGGAATACAGTGGTCCAACCACCCCCAGGTGCCAAACGAGTTGTAAAGCACAAAAGCGGTTGTTTCGTGGCCCGCTCGTACTAGCGCCTCTGTAAGATGAGAACCAATAAATCCGTCCGCACCTGTGACAAGGACTTTCATAATCACCCCATAGATTTTTTGGACATTGTAATTGTAGTTGACACAGTAAAAGTCACTGATCTGCTCTTACGGATCTTATACTCGACTTTAATAATGCTTTCACCTTAGCATCCCACCCTTATCTTCATATAAAGAATTCAATTCCTGAAGCATCTCGAAGCACTGTTCGCTTGCCAAGCTCTTAATGACATTGAGCTTCTCAGACCTCTTCCCCTTGGGATGATCATTTGGAAGGTTTTCCCTGGCCAATATAGCTGTGATTATCGGAAGGATTTCCCTGTCCAAAAATCTAGCCATCGATTCAACTTCTTTCAAAGGCTGGGTTACAATATCCTCATAAGAAATAAATAAGATTTTACTCCTATTGAGCTTGGTTAAACTATTGAGCTTCGTCTTACTCATCTCATAGACTTGGGATTGAGCTAATATGATCTTGTCCATCTCATTGGAGTTTTCCCACTGTTCATAAATTTTATAAACGAACCAAGGGATAGGCCCTTCAGTCCCCTCAAACGACATGGAGAAATCAATCGGATCAACTCCCCAACGGCTACCCCATCCCTTCCGATACCATGAATACACTAGATCTACAGGGTTTCTCTCTATGTTGATCACCTTAAGATCAGGATAAGTCTCAAAATACAGGTCAATATTCGGCAAGGTTTCGTGAACGATATAGGTGAAATATCGTTCTCTTTTCTTAACCTCATCAGTGATCCTTTGACCATCATCATCCAAAGTTCTACGCAAATACTCTTTAAAATGAGGAGACCGATAGATTGATGATTTATCTCCTATCCTAGAGTTCAGATTCCTTCCAACCATCAGATCATATGCACTATTGTCGACCTGGCACTGCAGGATGGCTCCCGAGACTTCCTTCTCAATCACACCCATTCGAACCATATAAGCTAAATGTTCAAAAAGTCCAAAATACTGAACATGCTCAACGTTCTTGCAGCCAGCTAAAAGATCCGCTAAGAGAAATTTCCCCGCCCTTGTAATCCCATCTACCAGCAACAGATCGTCTACTAATTTTTCTCTCTGAAAAATCTTCATGTCGTAACCTTG
>DUCW01000011.1:0-1542 GCA_012959595.1 Gemmatimonadota bacterium | reverse complement strand
CAATTTTCTTAAATCTGCCCTTTAGTCCACATGGAAGTCTTCTGCCAAAACAGTCCTGATCCCTTCTGAAAGATGGATCTTAGCTTCATATCCAAATTCTTCATTAGCTTTATGACAAGACAATCTATAACGTATTGTCGGTTTACGCGGTCCAACTTCTGATTTGATAGTCACCCTGCCCGCACCAGCATTTACAACGCAAGCATTAGCAATCTCCTCTATACTCACTTCACTCGGACCCGCCAAATTGAAAACCCCAGATACTCTACTCTCGATCGCGTCGAGGCTGGCTCTAGCTACATCACTCGAATGAATCAAGTTGATTTTATCATTAACCGGAGGCTGAAGTACGATCTCTTCCCCATCCAATGATTTACGTAAAAATTTTGGAATCATTTTTTCTTTAGACAATCCTGGTCCGTAAATCGAAGTCGGGCGCAACACAATCAAGTCTAATCCTTTCTCTCCAAGGGAAAACAGGACCTGTTCCGCCAGAAATTTTGTCGAACCATAAAATCCGCCCAAACCTGTGCTATTTACTGGCGATGTTTCCACCATCCTGTCCTGTCCTGAGTCCTCGTAGACAACGGCACCTGAGACATAAACTAGCGGTACCTCTCGGTCTATTGCCCATTCTCCAAGTGCCAAGCAAGATCTAACGTTGGCGTCGAACAGTTGTTTGTTACTTAACTCTGGACCTGAACCAGGAACGCTTGCTCCAGCATGGATCACAGCATCGACGCCACCAAAAATATTGTCTATCCCGTTGGGGGTTTTCCATTCAATCAAATCCCATGGAGACCAGCGCAATGAAGGATGGTTCACCTCAGGAGTTTTCCTTGAAGACAAGCGACCGGTCATACCACGGGCCAGCACCTCACGGATGATAGCTCCTCCCAGCATCCCAGAAGCCCCTGATAGTCCGACCTTACTCAAAACCACTGGAGTTTAGTCCCTCTTTTAGTAGGCAAGGTCGAAATAGTATCAACAGAACGGTCATCGATAAAAACTTCCTCTAGATATCTGAAAGAGATTCCAGTCCGATGACGAACTTCACTCAGAGATTCACCCAAGTAATAATTTCTCACTGTCATTTCAGGTTCATTGAACCCAAAATAGCTTCGAACAGCTGTAGTACCAGAAAACCTAGCGTTGAACTCAAAAGGTATGGGACCCTCATCTCCCAACATCAATTGGATATTTAACGTGCCCATAGATGGTAACAAAGTTCCGATGCTGTTAAGAAGTGGATAGAATTCCTCAAAATGTCCTACTTCTACTACCCAAGAATTGCCACCCTTTAGCGTGCGTCTAGCGGTGAAAGGGCCTAATATTTTTCCATCACTAGTTCTAAAAACACTACAGGTATACTCAGCATCAAGTTTGTCGCTGGGCATGTTGATTAGTCGCTGCATCATTGGTTTAGGCACAGAATTAAATGCTTGGACTAACTGGTCTAGGCCTTCTATAATGTGCACATGTCTGTTGGAAGTCCCAACCCTAGTCTTGAAGACAAGAGGAAACCCCCAGTCTCTAGCTTTA
>DUCW01000010.1:4516-8195 GCA_012959595.1 Gemmatimonadota bacterium | reverse complement strand
AACCTGGACCATTTTCAGTGACCGCTAAAATTTTCTGCCTTTCGAGAACCTCAACTACTGGTTCCAGATGACTCGGAAGTAGACCTTTCAGAACGAAAAAAGCCTCTTGAGGACGATCTGTACAAATAAAACGTGCCAAAAGTCTTGCAACTACTTCATCGGCACAAGAAAAATCCATTACCTCAATGGCAGAGAAATCAATGACAGAAAGTGCTGGGCTCCTAATGGCACTGAGCTTAACTTCGATGGCATTCCTAACATCTCTCCCCGTAGTTCTTGTCACGAGGTGCGGATTAGGAGTCGAATTCAAATCCTTTAAAATCATCCCTACGTCAATCGAGAAATGGCTTATCACTTTCTCAGAGCTCATGCTGTATTCTCTTCGGAACAACAATGTTGATCTGAGTGCCCGGAAAGTTCGCAAGCCCTTCCTGAAGAGAGGATGACTCAAACCAGTGTGGCACATCTATGATCCTTGAAGTTCCGCTTCTGACAGAAACCATCCCATTCCACTTTCGTACCTGCTTCCGAATTTGTTGGATCCCCTGTCCACGTCCCATATCAGGAAAACGAGTCAGGCCATGGACAAAAACAGCCTCCAGCGCTTTCGTATCATTCCACTCCTTTCCAAATCTATTTGAGTACTCTCTAGATAGTGATCCTCTGAATCCTACTCCGAGATCCGTGACTGAAATAACAACTACTAAACGACCCAAACGATGTGACCAATTATATGTCTGTGCTGCTACCCATCCAGCTGATTCCGCATGCTCAATTATATTTTGACAGACCTCACTCAAGACCACACTGAACTGAACAACCGCATTCGGAGCATACCCGAGAGTGTTGGTTAATATCGCCCCTGCTCGTCCTTGAACCTTGTCCACAACTTTGTGAATATCACTGTTCTGCATTATCTGTGTGACTTCGAGAAGCACGTCTGAGGTTGCACCTTCCTGTTTTACCTCATCAAGAGATTCCGTAGAGAAAATCCCCTTTGCGGCCTGAAAAAAACCCATTCTTTCCATATAACTAGTAACTTCCTGTCCCTTCGGTAAGATTAGGCTCGGCGTTTGGTCAGTTTTATCCAGAATGACAGAACCAGCGGCTAGTAAATTCACCATACCGTTTGGATCAATCCAGTTGAGATTCATCCCATCAAAAACCACCGATTCAGTAGATTCGCCTGATACTTCTGAAAAAACTGCATCGTACGTCTGGAAATCAAGAACTTTAGGTAAAAGGATTTTTCTCAACGCAACCTCCAAGAACAATAAACTTCCCAAAAAGCCGTCCGAATCACCGGCAACTCGGAACAAGACCTCTGTGAATGGTCATGACTCACCAATTTCCAGAACCGCAAGAAAAGCTTCCTGAGGAATTTCTACTGATCCCACTTGCTTCATCCGCTTCTTCCCAGATTTCTGTTTCTCTAACAACTTGCGCTTCCTAGTGATGTCACCACCATAGCATTTAGCAGTTACATTTTTCCTCAAAGCTTTAACGTTTGTACGGGCAATAACTTGACCGCCAATTGATGCTTGCAATGCCACCTGAAATTGTTGCCTCGGAATTAGAGACTTCAGCTTTCGGACTAAATCTCTGCCATACCCCATCGCCTTTTCCCGGTGAATTATCACACAAAATGCGTCTACAACATCACCATTCACCAAAATATCTAACTTGACCAGATCTCCTACCCTAAAGTCAAGGAAATCATAGTCCAAGGTTGCATATCCCCTCGTCCCCCCCTTCAGTTTATCATAGAAATCCAGGACTATCTCTGCCAAAGGAAGTTCGAAATTCATTTCTACCCTTTGCCCATCTACATATTGCATACCTTTAAAAAGACCTCTCCGATCGTGGCACAACTTCTGGATATTACCGATGTACTCAGCAGGACACAGAATCCTGGCTTGAACGATGGGCTCAGATATCTCCCCTATCATTCCCAGATCCGGCAAGGCGGTGGGATTCTCTATTTTAACTTCAACTCCATCAGACAAACGTACATGATACTCAACGTTAGGCACTGTAGTGATTAGATCAACCCCAAACTCCCTTTCAAGGCGTTCTTGGATAATTTCCATGTGCAAAAGACCAAGAAATCCACAACGAAATCCGAATCCTAAGGCTATGGAACTCTCTGGGACATAGTGCAGACTAGCATCATTTAACTTGAGCCTGTCTAAAGCGTCCCTCAGGTTTCCGTAGTCGTCACTCTCTGTCGGGTAAAGGCCCGCAAAGACCATAGGACTAACTTCCTTATAACCTTCCAACAATTCTTCGGACTTCTGATCAAAATCCAGAACGGTGTCACCCACCCTTGTGTGCGACACATCCTTAATTGTAGCAATGATATAACCAACCTCTCCCGGAGACAGTTTCTCTCGGGGAACCCGCCCTAAGCGCATAATCCCCACTTCCGTAACCTCATAACTGTAATCAACGGCACCGAAAGTAATCGACATACCAGGTTTTACTATGCCATCGACTACTCTGACATTTGGCACAGCACCTTGATATTGGTCATATGCTGAATCAAAAATTAGAGCTCTTAATGGCGCCTGTGGATCACCACTCGGTGGTGGTATCCGGGCCACTACAGCTTCCAGGATCGAGATTATTCCCACTCCTTCTTTAGCACTGGCCAGTAAAATTTCTTCCTTATCTATACCAAGAAGATCGGCCACTTCCTCTTGTCTTCGGTCGGGTTCTGCCCCTGGTAAATCTATTTTATTTATAACTGGTATTATCTCTAAATTCGCCTCTAGTGCAAGGAATAAATTGGAAAGAGTTTGTGCCTGCACTCCCTGGGTCGCATCCACTACTAAGATTGCTCCTTCACAGGCAGCCAGTGAACGTGATACCTCGTAGGTGAAGTCAACATGCCCTGGGGTGTCGATCAGATTTAAGATGTAGTCCCTGTCGTCCGTAGATCTATACTTCATTCTTACGGCGTGAAGTTTTATCGTAATCCCTCTCTCCCGCTCGAGCTCATTGGAGTCCAGAACCTGTTCACGCATATCACGCTGATCCAAGGTTCGAGTCGACTCAAGTAAGCGGTCAGCGATAGTGGATTTGCCATGGTCAATATGAGCAACTATGCAGAAATTTCTTATGTGATCTAGGCTCACTAGGAAGGCTTTCCTGAATCCAAAGTTTCCCTACTGCTGATGCTAACATATATGTAGCTCAGCCCGTCTTACAAAAAAACTAAGTGATCGTATTTGGGAAAGCCACTTCCAAACCATTGCCATTTGAGAACAAGTCATTAGTGTCTTCAAGTATGGCAAAGCTATCAAATACCACATCACGAAGAACAGCCTCACGACTTGACCTAATGGATCCATATACTTTGTCCCAATTAGGAGGCATAGAATGGATTGCAAAAAGGGTCGTTGAAGGCTTCATTATGGGACTGCATCGTTCTCCCCACAGAGGGTTCTCCGCGGAATTTGCAGAGCTTCGTGCATATCAACCCGGTGACGACATCCGACATGTCGACTGGCGGATGTTTGCTAGATCAGACCGTTACTATGTAAAGCAATTCGAGGAAGAAACCAACCTGAGAGCTCATGTTCTCATGGATATTAGCAGCTCAATGGGTTGGAGTTCCAAACCCAAAAACCTCCCGACAAAGATTTGGTATGCACAACACTTGGCCGCCTGCATATCT
>DUCW01000010.1:0-4448 GCA_012959595.1 Gemmatimonadota bacterium | reverse complement strand
AGAATCGACCCTAAGGGGGGCCAGAGCTACTGGAGGGAATTCTTAAAACACCTGGTCGCCTCAAAACCAGAAGGGAAAACATCCATCGAGTCTGCACTGAGTGACGTAGCTTCGAGATTGCACCGGAAAGGACTGGTGATACTAATTTCCGATTTATTGGCCGGCCCAGAAGAAACTAGGAAAATATTGAGATCTCTAAAACACCAGGGGCACGAAGTCATAGTCTTCCATTTGGTCGACCCGGGGGAAAGAGAACTTCCAACTACAGGTGATGCCATCTTGTTCGATCCAGAGACCAAAGAGGAACTGAACGTCAATATTGCAGATATCCGAGTGGCATATAGAGAAGCTGTGGAACAAGCTCTGGATGAATGGTACAGAGGTTTAACCCCTTTCGGCATAGACTACGTCACAATAGGTACCGAGAGTTCTCTCTCCGAGTCTCTTCGGTTTTATCTGCACAAAAGAAGTAGACTTGGGTGATGGGTGTCCTGACACCATTGTTCCTCCTGGCAACCAGTGCAGTTCTTATTCCTCTAATCCTGCACTTATTCCATCGACATGACAGAAAGCGATTAGCATTTCCCGCACTACGCTACTTGCTAAGAATGAATAAAGACCACGCTAGGACAATAAAACTTAGACAGCTCCTGCTTTTGTTACTCCGTATTTGTGCGATTCTGTTTATAGCACTCGCCGGTGCACGTCCGTTTTTGAAGAATAACCAGGGAATACACGAACCTACAGCAACCGTGATCATCCTCGATAACTCAATGAGTTCTGGATTGATCCGTGATGGTAATCGTATCCTAGAAACCCTCAAAGATGTGGCCTTAGAAGGCGTAGGACAATCTGGAGATGAAGACCGGCTTTGGCTTATAAAAGCAGCCCAACCTTTGGAGCCAGCCGTAACAGGACCTCTGAAAACAATACAGGAAGCCATCCAAACAACTGAAGTGACTGGAACAGCGAGCAATCTCCTGGAGGAACTTGAAAGAGCAGCAACAATACTCTCATCCTCTAATCTACCATTGAAAGAAATACACCTCATATCCGACCTCCAAGCCTCTTCCTTTAGCACTCCTTCAGATTTGTCGCATATTGAAGAAATACCACTAATAGTTTCCACCCAACAGCTACTCGGAATCGGCAACACCTATTTGGACAGCTTGGTCATAGGAGGCGGTATGCCCCCTTTGACAAATGAACCGAGCCATATTTCAGTACATGTAGCGGGAACGAGTGATGACTTGGAAGTGCCCTTACGTTTGATCATAGATAATCGAATCTATGGGGTTTCTAAAGGAATCTCCGGAAATTCTACCGTTTTACCGCTGGGGCCCTTTAGTTCAGCTCAAGTGACTGGATACATAGAAACCGATCCAGATTTTCTCAGTGTTGATGATCGCCGATTTTTTGTATTCCGAGTCCGTCCACCTTCTAAGATTGCTACATCTGGCAACCTTCCATTTTTTCTCTCACAAGCACTCCCAGTCCTAATCGGAAGAGAAAGGATTCAACTGCACCCTTTAACTACTGCCGAAATTCATGTGAGTATCGGTGGGATAGACTTAAGCAAAAGCAGCCCAACCAACCGCACCTCAGTGGTAATCCCATCAGTCGATCCCGTTTTACTTCCCGGACTCAATAGGTCACTACTCGATGCAGGAATTCCTTGGAAATATGAAATGTCAGATCACCTTGGAGAGTCTCAGCTCACTGGCTGGAAACAAGGACCGGATATGTCAGGAGTTAGTGTAAAGAGACACTACCAGCTTATATCCACTGGCCCAGAAGACAACGGAGCAATCTTAATTCGACTGAGCTCAGGAGAACCGTGGCTGATTAAGGGGTTCGGCACACAGGGGCCTTATATACTCCTGGCATCCGACTTAGATCAAGAATCTACCAATCTTCCCGTTACAGCCGCACTTATTCCTTTCCTTGATTGGATATTGTCTGGATGGACCACTTCCAGTGCTATTGATAAAAACTACACTACAGGAGATCCGCTTATGGTGGCAGCAAACATCGTGTCCATAAGAGACCCTCTGGGGAGAACAAAAGAAGTCCGAGGAACACAACTGTTCCACTCTACTGAAATTCCAGGAATTTACCAATTAACAGCGAGTGACTCGACAATAACACGGGTGGCTTTCAATGTACCTAGCCAGGAATCACTGCTAGAATCTATCGGACTACAGGCACTCACCAATGTACTGCCCGGTTCTTCAATACTAGTCGCTGACACCGGTGAATGGAAAAATTCCGTTTTTGTTTATAGGAAAGGCGTTGAAATCTGGAAATGGTTGGTGCTTACGTCTCTTATAATCCTCATTGCCGAAACTCTTGTAGCAGCATCGGGATTAAGACAAAATCAAGATTCTTCTGGTCTGAATCCTACAGTAGAAAATCCCTAAACATGTATCGAGGTAGCAACCTCATCCTAGATGCTCTGCCAACTTGTACAGAGTTCAAAGATTTCTGTTCCCAGTTTCCGGCCCAAATCAAACAGACCACCGTGGACCATATGCAGGGATCATTCGCTACGAGTTTTGGAATCGCTCTCAACAAACACTTGTCTAATCAAGTACTTGTGTTTGTAGTCTCCTCACCCTCAAAAGCACTGGAGATAGAGGCTGACCTAGAGACTCTAGTGGGCAGAGAATCATTCGCTGTATACCCGCAGAGAGAACAATTACCACAAGTAGGACGAGACTCCGATCACCAAATTACTGGACTGCAGATCGAAAGTCTTGAGGCTATTCTGACGGGTAAAGCAAGGCTACTTGTAACGACTATCCGAGCACTGCAGGAACGCACCCTAGTTCCGAATTCAGTGGACAATCTTCAGGTCATTTTACGAGTTGGATCCGAATTCGGTTTTTCTAAACTGGTCCAGTGCCTTCAAGAACGTGGTTTCAAGAAATCTTCTCTAGTAGAAGAAATCGGACAATACTCAGTCCGTGGCGGAGTCATAGACGTATTCTCATTCGGAGCTCGAGAACCTTTTAGAGTTGAATTTGACTACAATAAAATCTCATCAATCCGCTTCTTTAACGTACTTAGCCAGCGTTCTGATAACGTAATCCCTCAGGTACACCTACTCCCCGTAGATTTCCAGACAGACCCTAACAAAGATTCATTCTTGCACCGTTCACTCATCGAACTCCTCCCGGGAGACACTGTCCTGATGAATTTTGTGGAGACTCCTTGGGGAAAAGCGTTTCAGAATTCCTGGGAGACCATTTCAATGATGAATGAGCGCTCATCCAATGAGAACGTCGACAACTACTCTATCGAGCAGTTAATACTCCGACCGGAAATTGCCGAAGAAAAGATAGGGGTGTTTCCAAGAATTGACGTGGGGTCCCAAGGTAATAATTCCCCAGGATTAATGAGTGAAAAACCGCCTGAAATTAACAGAGACATAAAACTCTTACTGTCTTTTTTGAAGTCAGCAAACAAGTCCCAACAAAAGTGTGTTATATGCTGTGATAACATGAATCAATTAGAACGCTTAGAGGAAATCTTGAGTGGCCGAGAAAACATTCCTAAAGGAACTCAGCTTATGGTTGGTTCCCTTACGGGAGGCTTTTCATTGCAAAATGCGAATCCACCTCTGCACGTTCTAACTCATAGAGAAATCTTCAACAGACCAAAGAATACATCAAAGACAAGACGCTTTCGTGGATCAGCTCCATTAGAGAGTCTCTCACAATTGAAACCAGGAGATTACGTAGTCCACCGAGACCACGGAGTTGGGATTTTCAGAAAAATGAACCGAGTCAAAATTCACGGACAAACCATAGAATCTGTTGCCATAGAGTATGACGGAGACGAAATACTCCAGGTACCCATCCATCGATTAGATCGTATTGAAAAATGGGGCTCTGGATTGGAAGATGATAAACCGACAAATCTTCATCGGATTGGTGGAAAGCGATGGAGCAATCTCAAGAAAAAAACCACTGACCATATTGAAAAGATTACCGTCGATCTTCTCCGGATATATGCTGAAAGAAAAAATATCACAGGACACGCATTTTCTCCCGATACAGCTTGGCAAAAGGAAATGGAGTCCTCATTTTTGCACGAAGACACGGTGGATCAACGACTCGTAACCGAAGAAGTGAAACGTGATATGGAGTCACCAATCCCCATGGATCGACTTCTTTGTGCAGATGTCGGCTATGGAAAAACAGAAGTGGCGATCCGGGCAGCTTTCAAAGCGGTTCAGGACGGCAAACAGGTAGCTGTATTAGTACCAACAACCATACTAGCTGAACAACACTATGAAACCTTTGTAGGAAGATTGACCACTTATCCTGTCTCTATCGGTCTGATGAGTAGATTCACGAGTCAAAAAGATCAAAAAAACATTCTAGAAGCATTAGTCACTTCCAAAATTGACCTAATAATAGGAACGCCCCGCCTGCTATCGAAAG
>DUCW01000009.1:7904-8201 GCA_012959595.1 Gemmatimonadota bacterium | reverse complement strand
TATTTCTGGGTGCGGGAGCCTCTTTCTACAGACTCTACAAAGCCCTTAATGTAAACAGTGGTGAGAACGAATAGAGATGGAAACCTCTCAAGGTTTAATGCATTGAAACAGTATTCGCTATGTGCTCTATTGATTATAGCCCTGCTTTATGTGGTGGCTACTGTCTTCCTCGGCCCAAACAGGGAAGGAATAGGGCTCGCCCTATTGGTGGCATATCCAGTGCAACTATTCGCCTTTTTCTTGCTAATGCAGACTAAGAAGCCTGGTGCTAATTTTCTCGTGTGGTGGGGAGCAGGG
>DUCW01000009.1:6855-7767 GCA_012959595.1 Gemmatimonadota bacterium | reverse complement strand
ATCGAATCGGAGCTACTGGCTGATGTCGTGGTATCAAGATCATCAGGATGCATCGCACGTCAGCGACGCAGGGCATGGCCTGACCATGGAGGAGCTACCCTCGTTTATCGAACATCACATTGGCGACGCGAAAGAAATCGAATTTCTTGGTGGTCACTGGAGTCTGGAGTCTTTGAGTGTGGCTCCAATTGATCTAGGGGGTTTATTAATTGATTTTTCGATAACCCGTCACTTGCTAGTGATGCTCATCGTGGGGTTCTTTCTTGTGCTTATCCTTGTTCCAATAGCTCGAAAGCTGAGGGCCACTAGTGACTCCCAAAGAGCACCCAGTGGTTTCGCCAACGTAGTGGAAGCAATGGTCCTTTATTTTAGAAATGAGGTAGTTAGGAGGAACATTGGTCATGACGGGGATGCCTACACACCACTCATCTTGACGCTGTTTGTTTTTGTCTTGGGTATGAATTTGATCGGCCTCACGCCACTTGGGATTACCCCGACTGCTAATGTCTCAGTTACTGCAGCTTTAGCTATCATTAGCTTCATTGCCATTGAAATTTCTGGTATGAGATCTTTGGGTTTTGCTGGATATACGAAGACTGTCTTCTTCCTGCCTCCTGGTGTACCAACAGTCATGCAACCAGTGATCCTGTTGATCATGATACCAGTTGAAGCCATAGGAAAACTTACTAAGCCTTTTGCTTTAGCGGTTCGTCTGGCAGCAAACATGGTAGCAGGGCACAGCATGGTCCTGGCCATCATGGGCATGATTTTGATTTATCAAAGCTATCTAGCTGGATCTTTCATTGTTCTGGCTGTGGGAGCCATCATGATCTTAGAAGTATTCGTCGCCTGCTTGCAGGCATACATTTTTGCAATGTTAGTTTCTGTTTTTATTGGATTAATTCGACACGC
>DUCW01000009.1:1206-6798 GCA_012959595.1 Gemmatimonadota bacterium | reverse complement strand
GAAGCTGCCACCAATCCTGAGGGTGGTTTAGCGATCGGAGCTGGATTAGGTATTGCTGGTGCCGTCATAGGTGCTGGACTGGGTATTGGACCGATCGGTGCATCAATGGCCCAAGGGATTGCCCGTCAGCCTGAAGCAGCAGCCCAAATTCAGACGGCTGCCCTCATTATGGCTGCTTTGGTTGAAGGTGCTGCACTTTTTGGACTCGTCCTTGTTTTCTTAGGTTAATCTCGAGACTCTGCTGTTTAATGGGGAGACATTAAATGTTTGATATCAATCTCGGTCTCAGTATCTGGACTATCGTTGTTTTTGTCCTGCTACTGTTGATTCTGAGACATTTTGCCTGGGGTCCTATCCTGCGAGCTGTCCAAGATAGGGAAGATCATGTAAGAAGCACGCTGGAATCAGCTGCTTCAGAGAGGGAAGAATCGACTAAACTCCTCGAGCAATATCGCAAGCAAATGCTCGAAGCCAGGAGGGAAGCACAGGACTTGATAGCCAAGGCAAAGGAAATGGGAGTCACCGTTCGAAAGGAAATTGAAGAAAAGGCGAGGCAAGAAGCGAACGTGATCATGGAAAAAGCTCGGGTATCCATTGAAAAAGAAAAAGAAGCGGCATTAGACGAGTTGCGACAGGGATCGGTAGATATCGCTTTGGCGGCTGCAGGGAAACTTATTGCGGAAGAGCTAAATCAGGATAAGGACCGGAAATTGGCAGTCGGTTTCGTAAATGATCTTAGTGCTGAGGTTTCAAAAGGATCTCCATGAGAAATGAGACCGTAGTCAAGAATTATGCTGAAACGCTATTCCAACTGGCTAGTTCTCAGGAAGGGTTGGAGGAATATCGTCAGGGCATGCGACTTGTTGTAGACCTGTTGGAAACAGATGTCGATTTCCGCCGATTTTTGGAAACCCCTCGGATATCAGTGGCGGACAAAAAGACCACCATGAGTAATGTTTTTGAGAACAATTTTCCAGTCGGACTGGTAAATTTCCTCAAAGTTACGATAGATAAGAGGAGACAAAGCCTTCTCGAATCCATAGCCGAAGAATTTTCGCGATTAGTGGATAGTGACATGGGATTGTTGCACTTCGAGATTACGTTGGCTCGTGAATCAGATGAGGGTTTTACGGAGAAACTAAAGGGCCGACTGAGTTCTATTTTCGATTGTAAACCGATTCTTCATTTTAAGGTGCACCCCGAGATTTTGGGGGGTATCATTCTGAGAGTTGGTGATAGAGTTTTCGATGGATCGCTGGGAAGTAGACTCGATAAGATGCGTCGTATCTTAGGGGCTAAGCAGGTTCACACATTGGTATAGAATTTTTCCATAGGAAAAGATGATAAATGGCTAACGATTTTGGGCTTCGTGCTAGTGAAATTAAAGATGTTCTTCTTTCAGAAATCCAGAACTACGAAGAAGAACTTAAATCTGAAGAAATTGGTGAGATTCTGGAAGTCAAAGATGGCGTGGCTCGTATCTATGGCTTAACAAAAGCTATGGCGAGTGAAATGCTGGAAATAAGTCCAGCAGACAGAAGTGAGCCAGTGACAGCTTTGGCTTTGAACTTAGAAGAAGATAATATTGGTGCCGTTATCATGGGCGATTGGACCGGTCTTCATGAAGGGGACCAGGTCAGGAGGACTGGGAGGGTTTTGGATATCCCTGCGGGCCCTGGTTATGTAGGGCGGGTAGTTGATGCGCTCGGTAATCCCATTGATGACCAAGGGGAGATTTCTCCGATTGAAGAGCGTAGACAAATAGATGTTGTGGCTCCTGGTATTGTGATGAGGCAACCGGTTAACGAGCCGCTTCAAACCGGTATCAAAGCAATTGACTCCATGATTCCTATAGGAAGAGGACAACGGGAGTTGATCATTGGCGATAGGGGGACTGGTAAAACGACGATTGCTTTGGATGCTATCGTCAATCAAAAGGGTGCGGGAGTCGTTTGCGTCTATTGTGCTATAGGCCAGAGGGCAAGCAAGGTGGCGGGAGTGGTAGAGACATTGCAGAAATATGGTGCGATGGATTATACGGTAGTAGTAGCAGCCAACGCCTCTGACCCGGCATCTATGCAATATATAGCACCTTATTCAGCCTCGGCTTTGGCTGAGCATTTCATGTGGAAGGGGCAGCCAACGTTGGTAGTGTTTGACGATCTTTCTAAACAGGCGAACGCCTACAGGCAACTGTCTTTGGTGCTACGTAGACCTCCAGGTCGAGAAGCTTTTCCTGGAGATGTTTTTTACCTCCATTCCCGTCTTCTAGAAAGAGCTGCTAAGCTTTCGGATGCCGAGGGAGGTGGTTCCATGACCGCTCTTCCAATCATTGAGACTCAGGCGGGGGATGTTTCTGCTTACATCCCAACAAACGTCATTTCAATCACCGATGGTCAGATTTATCTGGAACCAGATCTTTTCTATTCGGGTGTTCGTCCAGCAGTTAACGTTGGGATATCTGTCTCAAGAGTGGGGGGGGCTGCTCAAGTGAAGGCCATGAAGAAAGTTGCTGGTCGTCTGCGTTTAGATCTAGCACAGTATCGGGAATTGGAGGCTTTTGCTCAGTTTGGTTCTGATCTGGATAAAGCTACACAACAGCAGCTCGCACGTGGTGAACGAACGGTCGAGGTTCTGAAACAAAATCAGTACCAACCGATGGCGGTGGAGAATCAAGTATGTGTGCTTTATGCCGTTACTCAGGGACATCTCGATGAGATTGAGGTGGCTGACCTGAGGGAATGGGAAAAGGGATTCCACGAATTCTTGTCGGGACAACACTCTGAAGTCATAGATGGCATAAGGGATGGTAGTGGATTGACTGACGAACTTACAGAATCGTTGACTAAGATTATTCCTGAGTACAACAGAGTGTTTCTTGATGGTAAAGAAGTAATGACGGACGAGAGCAACTAAGTATGGCTGGAGCACGTGACGTAAAAAGACGCATAAAGTCGGTTGAAAACACTCGACAAATAACGCGCACTATGGAATTAGTGGCTACATCCAAACTAAAGAAAGCTACTGATAGGGTCAGTGCCGCTCGGCCTTACGGTGAATCTATAGTTTCAATCGTAGAAAACCTTTGCTCGCCTGACCTGGCAGAGAAATTTCCTTTACTGAGGAAGCCAGTTGAATGCAAGAAAGCAGCAGTGCTTTTACTAACAGCTGATAGAGGGTTAGCCGGTGGATTCAATGCCAATTTAATTAAGGAGGCTAATAACCTGTTAGATGTCCTTAAGAAAGCTGGCACAGAGGCTGATCTTCATATTATTGGCAAGAAAGGCATAGCCTATTTCCGTTTTCGCGATTATCCGATGGCTTCAGAATACGTCGATTTAGGTGATTCCCCAACAGTGAAGATTGCAGGGGACATTATCGGACCTTTGGGAGATGATTTCTCCTCAGGAAGAGTAGATGCGGTCTATGTGGTTAGCTCCAAATTCCGTTCGGCAGTCTCTACACCACCAGCTGTCCTGGAACTGCTCCCGATAGAGTCTCGAGATGGGAAAGATAAATCAGATGATTTCATTATGACGCCAAAAGCAGGAATGATTCTTGAAACATTGTTGCCACTTTATCTGAGAAATTCTCTCTACCGAGCGCTAGTGGAAAATGTTGCTGCTGAGCAAGGAGCTAGGCGGACGGCTATGAAAAATGCTACAGATAACGCTGGTGATGTGTTAGAACACTTAACACGGACTTATAACAGGGCTCGCCAGGGCCAAATTACACAGGAAATAGCTGAAATTGTCGGAGGTGCGGCAGCACTAGAATGATGACTTCAGCGAACGAATCAGGATCGGAGAATAAAAGATTATGACCGAAAAAAATATTGGAAAAGTAGTGCAAGTAATAGGTCCGGTATTGGATATTGAATTCGATCCAGATTCACTGCCTGACATTTATAATGCTCTGTCCTTGAAATCCAATAACGATAGTGAAAAAAGTATCGCTCTCGTCGCGGAAGTCCAACAGCATATAGGCAGAGGTATGGTGCGGGCCGTTGCGATGACTTCTACTGACGGTGTCACTCGTGGCATGCACGTTGTTGATACTGGTGCAGCGATTTCGGTACCTGTGGGCACACCAGCACTCGGTCGAATTATAAACGTTCTTGGAGAACCAGTCGATGAACAGGGTCCTATCGAAGCTGAGGATGGTGAGGTAGAGCGTTGGCCTATTCATAGGGAAGCTCCGCCTTTTCATACCCTCGAACCCAAAACGGAAATTTTCGAAACAGGTATTAAGGTCGTGGATCTTTTGGCACCATATGTAAAGGGTGGCAAGACAGGTCTCTTCGGTGGAGCTGGTGTGGGCAAGACGGTTATTATCATGGAACTCATCAATAACATAGCAATGGAACACGGCGGTCGCTCAGTCTTTTGTGGTGTTGGGGAAAGAACTCGTGAAGGGAATGACCTTTGGTTGGAGATGAAGGAATCGGGTGTGCTGGATTCCACTGCACTCTGCTTTGGGCAAATGAATGAACCTCCAGGAGCTCGCTTAAGGGTGGGGCTAAGCGGATTGACTATTGCTGAATATTTTAGGGATGTAGAGAAACAGGATGTTCTGCTGTTCGTCGACAATATTTTTCGCTTTACTCAAGCTGGGTCAGAAGTGTCTGCACTTTTGGGAAGAATGCCTTCTGCTGTGGGCTATCAACCAACTCTCGGTACTGAAATGGGTGAGTTACAAGAGCGTATCACATCTACTAGAGAAGGGTCGATTACTTCTGTACAGGCTATCTATGTTCCTGCTGACGATTTAACAGATCCAGCACCCGCCACAGCTTTCACTCACTTGGATGCCCAGACTGTTTTGTCACGTGCTATTTCTGAAAAGGGAATTTATCCAGCAGTTGATCCTTTGGATTCGACTTCACGTATTCTCGATCCTCAATTCTTGGGGGATAGGCACTACAATGTTGCAGTTGAAGTGCAGAGGATCTTGCAACGCTATAAGGATCTCCAAGACATCATATCGATCCTTGGTATGGATGAACTCACCGAAGAGGATAAGGTTTTAGTGAACCGTGCACGGCGTATTGAACGTTATCTTTCACAACCTTTCCATGTGGCAGAAACTTTCACTGGAATTTCAGGAAAGTATGTGAAAATAGCAGATACTATTGAATCTTTTGAGCGTTTGACAACTGGTGAATTCGATCACTTTCCCGAACAAGCTTTTTATATGAAAGGTGGCATTGAAGAGGTGATTGAAGCTGGCAAAGAATTAGAAGAGGCATAGTATGGATGTCAATCTGGTTTCTCCGGAAGGTGTAAGGTTCGAAGGAGAGGCAAAATCGGTAAGCCTGCCTGCCTGGGACGGGCAATTAGGAGTACTTTCAGGACATGCTCCAATGATTGGTCTACTGGGATGTGGTGAAGTCCGAATAAGTATGAGGGAGGGTTCTGGAGAGAGATTTTTCCTAGCAGGAGGTGTTTTCATGATCACTAGAGCCGCCATAACTTTGTTGACTGAGAACTGTGATACAGAACCCTTGGAACAAACCGCTAATGGTGGGTTGATCGACCTTGGTAAGATATGGGAACAGATGAAGGATTCGGAAGGTAGTCAATAACCCGTATG
>DUCW01000009.1:0-1104 GCA_012959595.1 Gemmatimonadota bacterium | reverse complement strand
TGGCGGGCCTCTCCGAGGCGACGAGAGCAGCGACGGATCATTCGATCCAGCTCATTCCTGGGATTGAGATTAGTTGTATAGCTTCTGGAATTTCCTGCCACATTCTTGGTTATTTCATTGATTATCGATCCTCGACTCTTTCGGCATATACGGTTGAAGCTATACGCGCTCGAGAAGAGAGGATGAACGAGATGTTGGTGAGGTTAGCGAGTCAAAAGATAAATCTGCAGATCGAGGATGTGATCAAAGAAGCTGGGCCAGAACGCTCTTCCTTGGGACGTCCACATTTAGCACGAGCTTTAGTTACGAAAGGCTATGCTTCTTCGATGACTGATGCGTTTGATAGGCTGATTGGTGACCAACATCCCGCACAGGTAGCCATCAGTGCACTGGGAGCCAATGAGGCGATCCGACTGATACGTGACGCTGGCGGTGTTGCTGTTTGGGCACATCCTCGTTTGGAGGTACTGGATAAAATTTTACCGGAACTCGTAGCGGCAGGTTTGCGAGGTTTAGAAGTTTACCGTCCTAAATCCTCCCCGCAACATGTCTTGAACATAAAGGCTAGAGCTACGAAGATGGATTTATTGGTGACAGGAGGTTCCGACTGGCACGGTCCAGGTCTTGGTGTTGAGCTTGGACAGTTTTATGTAATTGATGATGATGTCAGTCAGTTCTTGAGAGAGGGTCAGTTATTAGCCTGAGGATTTGGGAAATATTTCAGGAATTGTTCGGTTGTGAGTCCTGGTCTGGTAGAATTCATGATAGCTTCTATCACAGCCACTCCCGAAGCACCTACATCTAAAAGTTCAGCGGTATTTTGAGGCCTAATTCCACCGATGGCTACCACTGGAATAGTGATAGCATTTACCATTTGTTTGATACCGTTAACACCGATTGGCTTCCCAGCGTCGAATTTGTTTAAAGTCTTATAAACGGCTCCGCAACCTATATAGTTGGCTCCTTGTGATTCAGCTTCTTTGGCCAGTATTGGGTCGTCTGTTGAGTAACCAATGATAAAGGCGTCCGAAACGGTACTTCTGACATCAGCTACTTGGGGATCATCGGGTCCTAGGTGGACGCAAACTGCTTGTGCAGCGATGG
>DUCW01000008.1:43525-46314 GCA_012959595.1 Gemmatimonadota bacterium | reverse complement strand
CCAACCTATGAGGGTAATTAAAAAAGAGAGGCTGTGCTGTGGAAAAACTTGAAACTAAGGCCCAAGCGGCCCGGCTCGGAAAAGGCCTAGGGGCCCTGCTCGGGGAATATAGTGATGAAAACGTGGCGGAAAACTCCCCAATGCTGCAAGTAGCTGATATTGTGCCCAACGCACAGCAACCAAGAAGGGAGTTTTCTGAGGGCGCACTTGAAGAACTGGCTTCATCGATTGACGAAAATGGTTTGCTACAGCCCTTGCTGGTTCGTTCCTATCCGAACCATCCAGGCAAGTACGAATTGGTGGCGGGAGAGAGACGATTAAGGGCTGTCCAGTCTTTAGGGTGGACAGAGGTTCCAGGAATGATCAAGGAGGTCGCCGACGAAAACCTGCTCGTTTTGGCTCTGGTTGAAAACATCCAGAGGCGGGACTTGGGGGCAATGGAAGAGGCTGAGGGGTACAGGGTTCTGTATGAAGATATGACTTTGAGTCACCAGGAAATTGCTAAAGCAGTAGGTAAGGCGAGGACGACTGTGGTCAATTCTCTTAGGTTGTTAAGGGCACCGTCAGCTATTAAGAGGTACTTGGAAGCAGGGGAGCTAACGGCTGGGCATGTAAGAGCGTTATTGGTGGCAACCACGCCTTCTAAGGCTACGGCCTTGGCTGGAAGAGCGGTTAGGGAGGGTTGGTCGGTTAGGCGGACAGAAAAAGAAGCCAAGGAAACAGTAAAAAACACCTCAAAAGAATACAGGAGGAAAAGAAAGGAAGATTTTTCGCCGGTGGTTCAAGCTTTTCAGGAGGAATTAAGGAATGTTTTGGAGACTAGGGTAAGGATTTCTGTTCTGGGAAAATCTTCTGGGGTAATCGAAGTTCCTTTTTATAGTGACGAAGACTTCGATCGAGTTTTTCGTCTGCTGACTGGAAAAGAGGCAGAAGGCGTTGTGTCGTAGCAGGAAAACAATAAAAGTTGTACATACACCACGGCGTAGAACGCCAGGAATGGCAACAAAGGGTCGGTGGCAGAAATGAATCTGGGGGCGATTGTAGAATATGTGAACGGGTACTTAGGCAAAGAAGGTTTCCCAGACTTTGAAGGTGCTGAGAACGGGTTGCAGGTTAACGGAGCGGGGCTAGTAGACAGACTTTATGCCGCTGTTGATGCCAGTGAAGAAGTCATAGGTCGGGCTGGGGCCAAGGGTCCCGGGTTACTTTTGGTACACCACGGGCTGTTTTGGGGTGAAAAACGTAGCTTGACTGGACCCTTGTTCAGGAAAGTAGAGGGGTTGATTAAAGGGGGTGTAGGACTATATGCAGCACACCTGCCACTGGACGCTCATCCTGAGGTTGGGAATAGTGCGGTTCTGGCCAGAGAGTGTGGCTTAGAGCCAGCAGGTAGGTTTGGTAGGGCGTTGGGGGTTGAGATAGGGTGGTGGTGTGAGACAGACCTCGAAAGATCGAGGCTTGTGGAGACGGTGGAAAAGGTCGTCGGGAGAGAAAGCAGGCTGGTAGCCGGAGGGCAGAAGATCACGAGAAAGGTTGGTGTCGTAACGGGATCAGCAGGGAATATGGTCAGGCAGGCGGCAGAAAACGGCGTGGACACGCTCATTACAGGAGAAGGCTCCCACCCGAATTATAACGAAGCTATGGAATTCGGGGTCAACGTTATATATGCTGGGCACTATGCTACTGAAACCTGGGGGGTAAGGGCCCTTGGGCAACACCTGGGAGAAAGGTTCGGATTGGGCATGGAGTTCATTGATGTACCTACAGGATTTTAGACCAAGGACCACAAATCAGCCGAACACAGAAATGTAACGGCCAGGAGAATTAGATATGCCGAGGAAATGCTTGTCGTGGCTAGTGTTTATGCTTGTGAGCCAGAGTGGGCCAGCTTGGGCCGCTCAAGAAATTCCAACTCCAGAGGAGTATTTTGGCTTTGAAATGGGAGCAGAGAGAAAACTGGCTAATTGGACCAGCTTAACAGGGTTCTATGAGGAGCTAGCGGGGGCCAGTGGTCGTGTGAAAGTAGATACTCTGGGCACAACTACTATTGGCCACCCATTTATAATGGTGACGGTCACTAGCGAGGAAAATCAAAAACGTCTAGAGGAGCTCCATGAAATACAGATGAAGCTGTCTGACCCGCGGCTGGTGACAGGGGGGGCAGAGTTAGAAGAGCTATATGAAAAAGGAAAAACGGTAGTATTGATCACGCACCAAATTCATGCAACCGAGGTTGGGGGTGCCCAAACAGCGGCCCGTTTAATATACAGGCTTGCTTCCTCAAACAGCGAAAAGGTTAGGGAGATACTCGACAATGTAATCCTAGTAGACATCCCATCTCTAAATCCAGACGGGACCGAGTGGGTAGCAAACTGGTATATGGAAAGCGTGGGAACTGAGAGAGAGGGTGGTCCGATGCCTTGGCTTTATCATTATTATGTGGGCCATGACAACAATAGGGACTGGTATGCCTTCACCCAGAAGGAAACAGAGATGACTGTGGTAGGAGCACATAACAAGTGGCATCCACAGATTGTGCACGATATACATCAGATGGGGGGGGGAGGAGCCAGAATTATGTTTCCTCCCTACATAGATCCGATTGAGCACAACGTTGATCCAGGGCTAGTGACTGCAGTAAATATGTTAGGGTCCTACATGGCAGCAGAGGTAACGTCGCAGGGAAAAAAGGGAGTAGTGACTAATGCCATTTATGACGGATTTTCACCGGCCCGATCTTATCAGCATTATCATGGGGGGGCTCGGATTCTTTCGGAAACGGCCTCGGC
>DUCW01000008.1:37568-43490 GCA_012959595.1 Gemmatimonadota bacterium | reverse complement strand
GGGAACCAGCGTAGAAATTGCTCCTGAAACTATCGGTGGAGCAAGAGAATATGACGCGGCAACTGCCAGTGCTAATTATCCTGATCCATGGCTAGGAGGTGCCTGGGGACTACCCGACATTATAGAATATATGGATGCGGGAGCGATGGCTCTGCTGACAAATGCGGCTAAGAACAGGCGGTATTGGTTAGAAAATTTCTATAAAGTAAACCAAAGGGCGGTCGAGGGGTGGTCAGAATGGCCAGAAGCATGGGTGATTCCGGCAAATCAAGCCAACAAGTCGGGCCTGGCTTATGTCCTGAGGATACTACGGATGGGAGACGTAGAAGTCTACAAAGCGGATGGGCCGGTAGGGGGAGACGGCCGCACTTTTCCGGCGGGAAGCTTCGTAGTGCCAATGCAACAGCCGTATGCCTCTTTCGCTCAGACCTTGTTGGAAGTCCAACATTATCCTGATCTCAGAGAGTTTCGAGGGGGCCCGCCAAAGAGGCCATATGATGTGACGGCACACACCCTGCCTCTCCTTATGGACGTAGAGGCGATTGCCGTGGATGCTCTTCAAACACCAGTGGAAACCCTAATGGCAGGAGGGGTAATAGCGACCCCTTCTTTTGATTTCCAATTACCAGATATATTTACGGGTGATTCGGCACCAAAGGTGGGGCTGTATAAGTCGGCCCAGGAACCCATGGAAGGAGGATGGACCAGGTGGATGTTCGATCAACACGCACTCCAATACGACACCTTAAAGGATCAGCGGGCCAGAAAAGGTGGGCTAGTTGAGGATTATGATGTAATCGTTTTTCAGGATCAGAGTAAAGAGTCGATAGAGAAAGGTTATGGAAAAGGGATTGTTCCTGATTCCTACGCTGGCGGGCTTGGAGAAGAAGGGGTAGAAGCCCTGGAAGCCTTTGTGAGAGAAGGCGGCCGGGTGGTTGCGATAGAGGAATCAACCGAGTTCGTTATCCAACTGCTGGGCCTGGAGGTTTCGAACGCAGTGGCAAGGCTTGACCCGACCGATTTCTATGTGCCAGGTTCGATTCTGGAATTGGACCTTGACGAAGAGAGCCAGCTGAACCGAGGCCTGGACAGCTCGGTACAAGCTTGGTATTGGGGGAGCAGTCGAGCGTTTGAGGTCTCTGAACCAAATGCGACGGTGACGGCTCGGTATGGGAAAGGCAACCCCCTGCGCTCAGGGTGGCTTTTAGGCCCTGATTACCTGGCTGGGAAACCAGCGGTAGTGGAAGTTGCTGTTGGGAAAGGGTCGGTTGTCCTTATTGGATTTCAGCCGAACTATAGATCTCAGTCGGTGGCAACTTGGCCAATGCTTTTCAACGCAATGATGCCAGCGAAGGTGGGTAGGCCTGCCACGCAAAAAGAGAACAAAAGGTGAAGTGTTTATCCTGTGGAACCACGACAGTAGAGGGCAAATATTGTTCTCAGTGTGGGACAAGGGTTCAAGCGAGGACATGTCAAGCATGCGGGGAAGAGCCTCCGGCGGACGCCCTTTTTTGTACCCAGTGTGGGGTTTCGATGGAAATCGGAGAGGTGTCCACGCGGAGAAAGGCCGGCGGCCGAGAACAAAGAAAGATAGTGTGGGGCGTGGTAGGGATGGGTCTGGTCGCAATGATTCTTTTTGTTGCATGGCCCATTTATGGGCCGAACGGAAGAAGTTCCCCTGAAAGAGCACCCTCCCCACCAATAACAGGAGCTTCCTCGGTAGACCTGTCGTCAATGACCCCTAGAGAAGCGGCAGACCGCCTTTTTAATCGCGTTATGGCAGCGGTAGAGCAAGATGATTCTACAGAAGTAGTGCAGTTTTTGCCCATGTCGATTAGGGCCTATGAGCTTGCTGAGCCCCTTGATCTAGACGGGAAATTCCACCTAGGGGTGCTACGCATGCAGGGCACGCTAACACAAGGAGGTCTTGCTGCTGCCGAAGACATTTTGGCCACATACCCCGATCACCTGCTGGGATTGGGGCTGGCAGCAGACGCACTGTTAGCCCTGGGAGATACGGTGAGGGCACAAGGATATTATAGCCGCTGGCTTGAGGTTTATAGTGTTGAGATGGCCAGTGGTTTACCAGAGTACCTCAACCATGAACGAATGCTGCCGGATATGGAAGCTAGGGCCAGGGCCCAGACTAACTAAAGCTGAGCTATCCCGACACAGCTGGGGCTTGCTCCACAAAGATGTATATACAACTAAGTGGGGGGTTGTGATCTCTTGCGGTAGTAGTTTGTTTATAGGAGGAGATATATGGAGCCCGAGGACAGATGTTTAGAGGCTTTTCACTAATCATTTAAGTGGGACAATAGATTTGAGCCAGAGACCTAGAGGGTATTTTCCTGGAGACAAGGACAGCGGCCTTGTTAAACCAAAAGGGACCTGGAAAATACCAGCCCATGAGGGAATGAACACCGTGTCCATCAAGGACAGAAAACCGAGATGGCTGAAGGTGCGCTCGCCTGGAGGGAGAGAGTTTCTGAGACTGAAAAAGCTGATGCGCAAGCAAGCCTTGCACACAGTTTGTGAAGAGGCAGGATGTCCAAATATCGGAGAGTGCTGGGAAGCGGGAACAGCCACCTTTATGATCTTAGGGGATGTATGTACGAGGGCCTGCAAGTATTGTGCAGTAGCCCACGGAATGCCTGGGCTATTGGACGAAGACGAGCCGCGACGAGTTGCAGAGACTGTCAGCGCCATGGATCTTGAACATGTTGTAATAACAAGCGTGAATAGGGATGAGCTTCCGGACGGAGGTGCGGCCATATATGCTGAGACCATACTGAAGATCAAGCAAAAAGTGCCGGATTGTTCTGTGGAAGTGTTGATACCGGATTTTAAGGGAGACGAGAAAGCACTTCGTACCGTGCTGGAGGCCAAGCCGGCGATTTTAGGACATAACATAGAAACAGGTGAAAGGCTACACCCGGATGTTCGTCCTGGTGGTAGGTACTGGCGGTCGGTCTCTTTTCTGGGAGCATCAAAGCAAATTGATCCTTCGATATTGACTAAGACTGGTATGATTTTGGGCATGGGAGAAAGAAGAGAGGAGATTTATCAGACCATGTCAGACTTGAGGGATGCGTCGGTTGACATTCTGACCTTAGGACAATATTTGCGTCCATCCTTTCAACATATCCCAGTGGCTAGATGGGTCACCCCCAATGAGTTTTTAGAATGGAAAAGGGTCGGGGAGAATTATTTTGGATTTAGGCATGTGGAGGCTGGGCCACTAGTACGTTCAAGCTATCATGCTAAAGAGCAAGCAAGGGAAGTCGAGGCTGGCCCAGTGGGTCAAATTAGGGAGATCCGGGAGGTCGACCTAACAGCTCCAGCAGAGTTTTTAAGAAACAAGAACCTGGTACAAATAGAGGCAAGAAATGCTCCAGCGGAGCTCAGTCGAACAAGAACTTGAAAGAGAGGGTTCGGTGAACAAGCCGACTATGACAACGAAGACAAGTGCTTTGAGCAAAGAAGAATTGATCGAGCTGCTAAAGCAGATGCTACTTTACCGCCGATTTGAAGAAAAGGCGGGAGAGAGTTATGCGATAGGCAAGATAGGAGGCTTTTGTCATCTTCACATTGGCCAGGAAGCGGTAGCGGCTGGTTGCATTACCCCTCTGAAGAAAGACGACTACGTTATTGGCACATATAGGGAGCATACGCAAGCTCTAGCAAAAGGAGTTCCTCCCGAAGCAGTAATGGCAGAGCTCTACGGGAAGGCCGCTGGAACCTCTGGAGGCCTAGGCGGGTCAATGCACATCTTTGGTACGGACGTAGGCTTTATGGGTGGCCATGGAATTGTAGGAGGCCAACTGGCGGTTGCACTCGGTATTGCCTGGGGAATTCACTATCGGGGAGGAGATCAGGTGTGCGTGTGCTTCCTTGGAGACGCAGCTGTGAACCAGGGTGCCTTTCATGAGTCTTTGAATATGGCGGCTATCTGGAACTTGCCCGTTATATATGCGGTTGAGAACAATGACTTTGGTATGGGAACGAAGTTTTCTAGGGTTTCCAAAACAGCAATGTCTCAAAAGTCCGCTTCTCATGGAGTGCCTGCTAGGGTGATCGATGGGCAGAACGTTATGTCCACCTATGCAGACTTTGGAGAGGTTGTAGAAGAGGTACGGAAAGGGGCGGGGCCTCAATTCGTGGACGTGCAATGCTATCGGTTCAAGGGACATTCGATGTCAGACCCAGTTTCTGGCACGTACCGGTCCAAGAAAGAGGTCGAGGATAAAACGGAGAACGCAGACCCAATCAAAATCTTGTGCGACCATATGTTCGATTCCGGCCTGCTTAGCCCAGAAGAGCTCCAAGAAATGGATGGGGAGGCCCGGGAGGTTGTTAAAAGGGCGGCAGAGTTTGCAGAAGCAGCACCCGAACCCGACATAAAGAGCCTATACGAGAATGTTTATTCAGAAGCCAACCCCAATGGCCGACTGTTTTTTGACGGCCGGGTAATTTAAATAGAGGCAATATGGCGGAGATCACATACAGAGACGCTTTAAACCAGGCATTAGCTGAAGAAATGGACCGAGACGAATCCGTCTTTCTGTTAGGGGAAGAAGTGGCAGAATATGATGGTGCGTACAAGGTTTCCAGGGGACTTCTAGAGCGGTTCGGGGAAAGAAGAGTGGTAGACACCCCGATCAGCGAGTTAGGCTTTACGGGTCTAGCAGTCGGTGCAGCAATGGTAGGCTTAAGGCCGGTAGTCGAGTTCATGACCTTCAACTTTTCCCTGTTGGCACTGGACCAGGTGATCAACAATGCGGCCAAGATGGGGTCTATGAGCGGTGGACAAGTAACATCGCCGATAGTTTTGAGGGGCCCCTCCGGAGCCGCCTTCCAGCTTGGGTCTCAACACTCCCAGTCTTGCGAGGCGTGGTATCTCCACACACCTGGATTGAAGGTGGTTGCTCCGGGCACTCCAGCCGATGCAAAAGGTCTACTCAAAACAGCAATTAGAGACAATGATCCTGTGGTAGTTATGGAGAGCGAGCTTCTATACAACCTTAAGGGCGAGGTTCCAGAGGGAGAAGAATTCTTGATTCCACTGGGCGTGGCAGACCTTAAAAGAGAGGGTGGTGACGTGTCTATCATAACCCACGGACAAATGATTCATGTGGCCTTGAGGGCAGCGGAGCAACTGGCAAAGAAGGGGGTGGAGGCGGACGTGCTCGACCTTAGATCGTTGAGGCCATTAGATGTGGAGTCTATCCTGGAGTCTGTAGGGAAGACGAACAGGGCGGTTTGTTTGGAGGAAGGATGGTCCTATGGAGGCGTGGGCTCTCAGGTCGTTTCTGTTCTGATGGAAGAAGCCTTTGATGATCTTGATGCTCCGGTTTTGAGGGTCACCCAGGCTGATGTTCCAATGCCTTATAACAAAAAGCTGGAAGCTTGGAGTAAGCCGAGCGTTAGCCGTCTTGTGGAAGCTTGTGAGAAAGTCTGCTATGTATAAAGCCAACCGTCTCATGCCGAAGGAACAACAAGCTGGTAGAAGTGCAAACATGAAACAATTGAGCCATTCACCCTTCAACCAAGCCGACAATCATGGTGACTAAAGTTCATATGGAAGCTCTTTCTCCTACAATGGAAGAGGGACAGGTTGTAAAATGGCTAAAAACAGAAGGAGAGGCTGTCTCTGAAGGTGACATACTAGCGGAGATCGAAACCGACAAAGCAGTAATGGAGCTGGTGGCTAGAGGAGAGGGATTGTTGAGGGCTGTTCTTTTGCCGGAAGGGGGTACGGCCCCTGTAGGAGAAGTGATAGGGGTGATCGCTGAAGCAAACGAGGACGTATCTTCGTTTGAGAAGCGAGCCGAGCCAGTTGTTCCGACAAGCGAACAAGGCGACACGCCTCCTGAGACTGAAGTGGTTAACGTTGCGCCACCTCAGTTTGGGCAGGCGGGT
>DUCW01000008.1:5567-37325 GCA_012959595.1 Gemmatimonadota bacterium | reverse complement strand
AAACCATTGCTCGTAGACTTTCAGAGTCTATAGGCCCAGTTCCCCACTTCTTCCTCACGATTAGCGTCGATATGAGTAAGTGGGCAGAGGCTCGGTCGAAAATAAATAGAATATTGGAAGCGGATGGTGTAAAGATTTCCTATAACGACATCATCATTAAAGCTACAGGGGCAGCATTGAAGCTGCACCCTGAATGTAATGCACACTGGATGCAAGACTCTATCAGAAGATTCCATGCTGTTCACATTGGAGTAGCCACGGCGGTGGAAGATGGCCTAATAACTCCGGTTATCAGAAACGCTCAGTCTATGAGCCTAAGGGAGATTCACGACGAGGTGCGTCGATTGGCCGACAAAGCCAAAAACAAGACTCTGAAACCAGCAGAGTATACAGGGGGCACTTTTTCGATTTCAAACCTCGGCATGTTTGGCATTCAGGAGTTCACCGCAGTCATCAATCCTCCAGAGGCGGCCATTTTGGCGGTTGGAGCCCTGGAGTCTGAACGGCTGAAGCTCACAATGAGCTGTGACCACAGGGTGATAGATGGAGCGGTAGGAGCGAAGTTTTTGAAAACTCTAAAGGAAATCTTAGAGGAGCCCGCTATAGGCTTTATTTAGGGTTTTAAGAGGCGTTCTTCTGGTCTTGGGCCTGTGCTAACTTAAGGGAGAGTAGAGACCAAGCAGCGACCAAGGGAAGTGTGGCAGCAGAGATTCCTGCGATAGAAAGACCCAGGGCTGCAAATGCACCTTCTACGCCGACACCCGCTAGGTCGCCCCCTCGATAAAGGAAGACGTCTACTACTGGCTTAGCCTTATACTTGTCGGAGGTAGAAACGACACTGAACAGCGTTTCTCTGGCAGGTCTGGCGATAGCGTACCGGGTGGCTCTGTGGACCGCTTGGAAGATTGCCATTACGCCATACGTCGTCCAAAGTGAGAGAGTGGTGAAACCTAGGATAGTAACGGCTGGAAGTATAGAAAGCGTCCACCCTACTCCGAGGCGTTTGATCAAACGGGTGGTTATAAAAATCTGTGTAAAAAGTGTTAGAGCCTGGGCCAGTGCATCAAATTGAGCGAACCCTGTGACACGTTCACTGAACGTGTCTGTATTAGTAAAAACTATGTTAGCCTGAGCAAAATAAATCAGAGTGTTGGACACCGCCATGAGCACGACATATGCACCGATTCCTAAAAGGTATGGAGAGCTGAACACTGCTCTTGCTCCTCCCCAGAAAGGCCCCCCCACTCTTTTGGGAGGCTGGCGGGCTGGGCTCAGGAGCTTGGCAGAGGATGTGGCGTGATCAGCTAGACGATCTAGCCACAGAACCAAACAGATGGCAACACAGAAGAACCCCGCCCCTACGAGCAGCAGGCCAACCGGCAAGTAGGGCGACTCGGTGGATTGGCTAATGATGCTAGTTGCCCACCCACCCACTAGAGCCCCTAACGTCCCGCCAATACCAATGAATGCAAACATTCTTTTGCCTTGTTCCACGGTAAATATATCCACCAGAAACGCCCAAAAAACACTTGTTATAAAAAGGTTTATTACGCTGAGCCAGACAAAGAAGACGTAGCCCACTGTCTGAGAAAAGATGGTTTCAGCGGAGGATCCGATTAGCCCGCCTCCACTAAGTATGTCAGCAAGGAGAAGGCTGGCAAAAAGGATGAGGCACACAATAACAAAGCCGTATGACAAAGGTATAAATTTTCTGCGGTTAGTTCTTGCCACCAAGCCTCCAAAACAGAGAACGACGACTAGGGAGACTATCGAGGTTACGGCAAACAGCCAACGAAGGTCATTCATACCTCCAGACACGCCCATGGCCTCACGCACAGGGCGCAAAAAATTGTATCCACAGAGAACACTGAAAAAATAGGCCGCAGAAACCAGTACGAGGGGAAGCTCTTCTGGGCTAATCGAGAGCAGTTTTGAAATAGTCTTCATCATGATATGAAGAATAAAACGAGACACGCTAGGATGTAAACAGGCAGGAATTTTTCGAGTAATAGTAATAGAGGGTTTACCAGTGTAGCCCACCCACCTAAATTTTGCTGTTGGGTGTTGGAGTCAAAATAGTCTCCAATGGGTTTTTGTCTATGACGAGAGAGAGCACGTGCCAGAAAAGACGTTTGACCTACTTGTGGTAGGAGGAGGGCCGGCAGGATATGTTGCGGCCATCAGGGGTTCCCAGTTGGGAATGCAGGTTGCTTGTATCGAAGAGGAAAAGTTGGGTGGGGTCTGCTTGAACGTAGGCTGCATTCCAACAAAGGCTTTGTTGAGTAGTGCTCTTTTGGTAAACGAATGTCACTCGGCGGCGGCGCATGGAATCAGCTTTGATAATCTTAGTAGTGACTTGGGTCCTGCACAAAGGCGCAGTAGAGACATAGCGGAAAAACTGGCCAACGGCGTATCACATCTTTTTAAGAAAAACAAAATTGCACATATCAGAGGAAGAGGAAGCTTATTGGGAGAAGGTGTTGTTGAGGTGACCTCTGCAGACAGTGCAAAAGGGACTTACGCCGCCGACCATATTTTAGTGGCAACGGGATCCAGGCCGCGGGACATTCCAGGCCTGCCAATCGATGAAAGCATTGTTTGGTCCTCGACGGGGGCACTGTTTCAGGAGAAGGTGCCGGCTTCCCTGGCTGTTGTAGGCGCAGGTGCCGTGGGAATGGAGTTTGCCGATATTTATAATGCATACGGGTCAAAAGTAACTGTAATCGAGGCCCTAGAGCGGATTTTGCCAATCGAAGACGCTGATTCTTCAGCGGCCCTGCAGAGAAGCTTCAAGAAGAGGGGGGTACAATTTCATACGGGAGCTAGCGTTAAGGAGGCCACAATAGGAGAGGCTGCCGTTAAGCTGGTGTTTGAAGACAAAGATGGTAAGTCCCAGAAGTTGGAGGTAGAAAGAGTGCTGTCGGCCGTCGGGAGGGTCCCCAACACAGAAAATTTAGGCCTTGAAGAGGCAGGCGTTGAGGTTGATCGTCGGGGGTTTGTGGTTGTCGACCATCACATGAGATCCAGTGTTCGGGGTATTTACGCAGTAGGGGATTGTGCTGGAAATCAACTTCTAGCTCACAAAGCGATGCATGAGGGGGTCGTATGTGTTGAGGCGATCGCGGGTGAGGCTCATGGCTCTGTTGACTATGCCAATGTTCCCAACTGTACTTATTGTAACCCAGAGGTGGCTTCTGTTGGCCTGACAGAGGCACAGGCTAAAGAACAGGGGTTCGATGTTGAAGTAGGAAAGTTTCCCTGGGTTGGAAATGGCAGGGCTTTGGCAGGGAGACACACGGAAGGATTTGTAAAAGTGATAAGAGACAAAGAATACTCAGAAATTCTAGGAGCTCATATCGTTGGTCCTCACGCGACCGAACTGATCGCCGAGTTTGTGGTAGGCCGTCATCTGGAGGCAACAGTAGAAGAAATGGACAAGGCCATGCATCCACATCCTACCCTGTCTGAAGCGGTTGCAGAGGCCTCCCTGGGGGCACTGGGTCGTGCGGTCCACCTATGATGTAAACGTGTCCTTAGGTTGGACTGTGGAATGTTTCAAGGGAGTCCTTAGTCTACGTCGATCGGCAGATCAACGTCCCGGAGCTTCAATATTCGCACTAATGCCTCCCCGATTTTGTTATTAGGTGTAGAGGCTCCGGCTGTCATCCCGAGCTTGAAGGGGCCCGCAGGTAGCCAGTCTTTTTGAGATGTCTCCTCGGTGTCCCTTCCAACGTCGGGTTTATGTCGTATGGTCGAAGTGTTTAAGTCTATACAGCTTGCGTCTTCTATGTGATAAGTTCTCGTGAACTGTCTGCAGAGGTGAGCCAGGTGGTCGGTATTCGATGAGTTATAACCCCCTATGACGAGCATCACCTCTGGCGGTCCTTCTTCCATCAAGTCATGTATAGCATCTTGTCTCTCTTGGGTAGCAGAACAGATGGTGCCGAAGGAGCGAAAATTTTCCTTAGCGTAAGTCTCGCCCAAGCCAGCTGTCATAGCTTTCTCAACTCGGGATCCAATGGCTAGAGATTCGCTGGCGAGCATAGTTGTCTGATTGGCCACTCCTATTTTCTTTAGGTCTCTTTCTGGATCAAACCCGTCGGTAGCCTTTTTAGAGAAATGATGGGTGAATTCTTCCTTGGACATTCCTCCCGGCGTCTTTGCAATGTAGTCGCAAACAATCTCTGCTTCCTTCATATCTCTTACAATGATATATCGCCCGTCAGGATGTTTTCCCACCTGTGAGGCTGTTGCTCTCGATTCCTCATGATAATGCTTGCCGTGAATCAGGGCGGTAAAGCCGTCTCGAGCATAGCTTTCAACTCTTTTCCATACTAGCAGTACTGAGCCGCAAGTTGTATCGACTAGAATACATCCGATAGATCTTAAGGTGTTGAGGTCATGCAGTGTCACCCCGAAGGCTGGGAGAATGACAACGTCCTCTTCGGTTAATTCTGAAAAATCAAAAACTCCAGCGTCATTAGGCTGGAGGAAGTCCATATCCATATCTCGCAGGCGCTGATTCACGTGGGGATTATGGATGATCTCTCCCACTAAACGGATTCTGCGCTCTGGAAACTTGTGTCGTGCTTCATAGGCATAGTCGATAGCTCTGTCGACTCCGTAACAAAACCCAAATTCTCGGGCTAGACATACCGTGACATCACCTAAAGTCTGCACGTGGCCAGCTTCACGAATATTCTGTATCAGGGTTGAATGATACTCAGCGTCGATTACGGGTTGCACTTGGGATTTCAACCCAAACCCCTTCCGGAAATAATTGTTTGTCATTTGTCTCCGTATACCACACAGTCTGATTTCTGATCTACCCTAGAGGGACCACTCCTAAGTCAGCCTAGTCGAGAAGAATCTAAAGGATTTGTGTTCTGATGCACCAGTTAGGGCAACCTCTTGGGCCCCTTGAGGATAGCTGGGAAGGTGATATGTTCGACCCATGAACTACTCAACAGGTTTTCTAGAGAAGCTCCTCGATGCACCAGGTCCTTCAGGGTTTGAACAAAGAGCAGCCGCAACCTGGCGTCAAGAAGCAGAAACTTTTGCTGATGTCGTCAGAACGGACGTAGCAGGGAACACTTTTGCGACAGTGAACCCAGAGGGCTCTCCTTGTGTCATGATGGCTGGGCATATCGACGAGATAGGACTCCAGGTCACCCATGTTGATGATGAAGGATTTCTATATTTTTCGGGAATTGGAGGGTGGGATCCGCAGGTTGTTGTAGGACAGAGGGTGCGGATATTAATCGGCAAGAACGACCTGATTGGGGTTGTCGGAAAGAAGGCAATTCATCTTCAGAAGCCAGAGCAACGGAAGAAGGTGTCCCAGTTGACCGACCTATGGGTTGATATAGGAGCTTCATCTCGTCAGGAGGTGGAAGACTCAGGGCTGAGAGTTGGTGACCCCATGGTTATAGACGCACCAATGGTTTCCCTGAAAGGAGATCGCATCTCAAGCAGGGCTGTCGACGACAGGGTCGGGGCCTACGTGATCCTGGAGGCTTTGAGAACTATAGCCGATGCTTCGACAGAGTCTTGTGCGGTAGCAGTGGCAACCGTGCAAGAAGAAATAGGGGGTGGTTCTGGTGGTGGTGCGCGAGTGAGCTCTTTTGCACTACAGCCAGACGTGGCGTTGGTCGTTGATGTGACTTTCAGCACGGACGTGCCAGATATTTCAAAAAAAGAATTGGGGGACCACAAGCTCGGTGGCGGACCAGTTCTCAGCAGGGGTTCTGCCATTCATCCTGTCGTGTTTGATCGTTTGACGTTGGCGGCAGAGGCTGAAGGGATTCCGTATACGATTCAGGCTGCTCCCAGAGCGACCCGGACAGATGCGGACTCCATCTATATGAACAGGGCCGGCGTGCCGACTGGACTTGTTTCCATACCCAACAGGTACATGCATTCGCCAAATGAAATGGTCAGCCTGGCTGACCTAACAAATACGGCCAAGCTTTTGGCGGCTTTTGTTCTGGGCCTTGGCAAAGACACGGATTTCACTCCACTTTGATAGAGCGTTTGAAGCGGGGAGTCTCAAGAGAGATGTAAATAGCTTGACCTTAGACGTTCTCTTGCCTACCCTTTGCCGTCCGTAAAACTATTGTTGTTGAGGCTGCTAAATCTTATCACGAGGCTAGCGTTGAATGTTTGATGTCAAGGAGGTAGTTGGTGAATTACAAGGCGTAAAAGAGGTAGTCTATCTTTCCGACGCCTGGTTACGTCGTGCTGTCAGAAGCATTTTCAGCTCAGAAGAGCGTTTCGATTGGGTCGGAGTGTATCTACTAAAGCCTGAAGATGACCTGCTTTGGCTACACAATTACCTAGGGGACCCGACAACCCATGCAACAATTCCAGTAGGAGAAGGTGTTTGTGGAATGGCGGTGGCCAACAATGAGAACATAAACGTTCCGGACGTCAGCGAACACCAAAATTATATTTCCTGTAGCCCGAAAGTTAAATCAGAGATGGTCGTTTTAATTCGAAGCCAAGGACAAATCTTTGGTCAAATTGATGTTGACAGCCACCAAGCAGCAGCTTTTACAGACGAGGACGTTGTGGCGATGGAGGCAGTCGCAGGGAAACTAGCCGAACAGATGGTGGAAGAGGTGTCTTCTTAACTCGCAGTGCTTTGCGGTGGCCCCTGAAGTCATGTGCGAGGTAGCGGGTGGGCGATGTTTGGGTCACCTGAAGGTACTCACAAGACTAAAAAATACTTGGCCGTCATTATTTGAGCGAGCTCCTCTCGCTTGTGCTCCTGAATCAAAACTGTCTACAAATGAGAACTGGATAGCCATACTCTGACTTAGTTGGAAAGAAACACTTTGTCGTGAACTGAGAGTAAAGCTAGAAAGCCGTTGTATTTCTGGTTCGACGGACAGATCGCTTTCTATGGTGAGCCATCCGTCCCGCAGAATTTTTGAAAAGGCAAATCCTGCAGACCATTTTCCAACCATTTTTCTTTCAATGAGAAAGAGTTCTTCTTCAAGGGGTAGTGTTTTTTCTGCCAACAAAGCGAAACTCCACTCTGTTTCCATTCCCTGAAAATCTCCTTGATATTTACCCCCTGCTCCCATGTTATAGCGTAGATCAATCTTTTTTTCATAAGCGGACTCGATTTTGCCAAGGAGAAATCCTTTGAAGGATGCTCCCACTTCAAGATTAACGTCGGAAGTAATTTCCCAGGCCCGTTTACTCATGACGGTTTCACCCAGCTTGTTAGCCGATTCGCCGTAAGCAAAAGCGAAGCGGCCAGTCAGGTCCAGAATTCCTTTATCTGCTTCTCCAGAAATGGCTGTGGTGACAGCGAACTGGCTGGTGTTGCCAAAAAAAGCACTTGCACCAAGTTCCCCTTTTGCTTCCCAGTCTGGCACTGTAGTGATATCGGCAGCAGGTAGAGAAGGGTTTTCCTGTCCAGCTAATGGACAGACTAGGCTGAGAAGTAACAGGTGGTTACAGAAGGCAGGTCGCATCAGAAGTCTCTACTACATAAACAAATGGGTTTTTTGGGCAGTTGCAGTGCCTTACATTCGAAATAGTGTTGAGCCACATCCCTCATTTAGAAACCCCTTGCAAGCCTCACGTAACCTCTAGAAGTTATGATAAACCAAATGCTACGAGAAGGAAAACGTCAGCGATCGGAAGTGGAGGCGTGGCTATTGAGCAACGTAGACGAACAAGTGGTAGGCGGACTAACTGTGCGGATTGACCGTGATCTTTGTGTTGGCTTTGGAGACTGTATAGATCTAGCTGAGGATATATTCGAATTTGATGAAAATGACATAGCTGTCTTTAAGGTCAAAACTGCCTCTGAGGAAATTGACCAAGAGGCATTGCTGGAGGCGTGTCGTTCCTGTCCGGTTGATGCCATTGTAGTGTTGGACGGCGAGGGCGAGCAGGTGGCACCTTGAGACAGAAGGATTCAATTTTAGAGCGAATTAAAAGATGAGAAAAATACGCACCTATCAAGACGTGTCTCATAGCACTGAATCAGAACTTCTCGAACAAGTAATAGAGCAACAAGAACGTCTTGCAGACCGCCTTTCTCCGATCAAGTGCCTTGTGGCCATAGCAAGTGGCAAGGGCGGAGTGGGTAAGAGTGCAATAACAGCAAACCTAGCGGTTGGGCTAGCAAGTAGAGGCTTCAAGGTGGGAGCAACTGACGCTGACCTGAACGGTCCTTCTTTGGGAAGAATGTTAAATGTCTCAGGGGCCACTCTAGGCGATTCTGCCGACGGAGTGGCACCAGCGAAGAGCCCCACTGGTGTGAGTGTAATGTCTATGGAGCTACTTCAAAGCGAGGCTGATGCGCCCCTTCAGTGGAGAGAACCGTCTCTGGGCGGCTTTATCTGGCAAAGTAGCTTGGAGACAGGGGTGCTGAGAGAATTCCTTGGAGATGTTGCATGGGGCGACCTCGACGTACTTCTTATAGACGTTCCTCCAGGCACAGACAAGATTAAAAGGCTTCTGGAGATACTTCCAAGTCTCGACTTAATGCTTCTGGTGACTACTCCTTCGGAGACAACTCGTTTTGTAGTTGCGAAGTCTATTCGCTTGGCACAAGAAGCGAGGATAGAAAATATCGGTCTAGTTGAGAATATGGAATCACATGTTTGTCCGTCTTGCGGCCATGTTTCTAAGCTTTTCGGCACAGAAGCCAACGAGGAAGAGCTTCCTTATGGAACAGTCTCCTTGTGGGGGAGCATTCCCTTTGATCCAAGATTGGGGGCTTCCACAGATGAGGGTCGGCCACTGATAAGCACAGACCCCACAGCAGCGGTCAGCATAGCCTTGCAGGCTCTCGTAGAGCGAGTTAGTGAGCACATTAATGGAGGTGCCCAATGAAATTTCTCTGCATTTCCTGTGACACGGTGATGGACTTTGTAGAGCGCCAGATTCCAGGGGATGGTACGCTTGCAGCGGTTTTTGAGTGTGGCTCCTGTAACAAGGAGGTGGCCATGCTAACAAATCCTATGGAAACCCAGCTGGTTTCGAGCATGGGTGTCAAGATAGGGGGCAGAGAAGTTCCTGCTCAACCAATGGAGCTTTCCCGAACCTCAATGGAGGGAGGAAAGGAAGAAGTGTTCGAGGTGCCCGAAAGTGGTTTGCCAGAGCACCAAGGCCACCCTTTAAGTGTAACGTGGACACCCGAAGCCGTTGGAAGGTTGGACAATGTTCCGAGTTTTGTTAGAGGGATGGTAAAGAGGATTTATACTGATTGGGCACAGCAAAATGGCATCTCGGAAATGAATCCAGTAATCATGGACAGAGCTCGAACAGAGCTCGGCTTAGAGGGCATGTAACCTTTGTTTGAGATCAACTCTCTTTCTTATCAATACCCGTCTGGAAGAAAAGGGTTACAGAATATTTCTCTCAAGGGTCGTCCTGGAGAGTGTATTGTTCTGATGGGCCCCAACGGGTCTGGAAAAAGTACGCTCCTCCGATCTCTGGCTACGGAACTTAGGCACCCCGAAGGACCCCTTGTAATATTTGGGCGGCCGATATCAGGAAACTTGCGGGAGGTTCGAAGACGGATCGGATTTGCTGGAGACCAGCCGGTCCACTTGTCAGGCCTAACCGGTATGGAGAACGCCCAATTGTTCGCCGACCTATATGGTCTGGAACGCAAGGATGCGTCCTTGGTATTGGATAATCTGTTTGCAAGATTCGGATTATCTAAAGTGAAGGATGTTCCCGTGGGATCCTACTCCCACGGCATGAAAAAGAAACTCCAACTTGTGGAAAGCTTGGTACATAATCCAAATCTTATCATCTTAGATGAACCCACCTTGGGTCTTGACCCCTCTGCTTTGGAGGTGTTTATCGACTCTATGAATCACAAGTACAACAAAGATAGTTGTGTTGTTTTGGCCACGAACCACCCTGGGCTTGCAACAAGAATAGCAACTTCTGTTGTTTTTCTCATAGACGGAGAAATTGTTGTTCAAGATTCGCCCGAGGAACTCTTGAAACAGCTAAAAAAAGAGGCCAAAGTTGAAATATGGACCTCAGGGGTTGCACACAATGATATTGAGCTGGAAGGAATAGGGGCACGGGTGCTACCTGACAAAATAATAGCCAACATGCCGTCAGATGTTGCAGACTTGCCATCTGTAATGGAAAAGATTCTTAATGCTGGGCTTGCAATCTCCAAGGTGGAAATAACAAGGCCTGACTTGGCGGATGTTTTTTCTTTGCTTACAGGGACATCCCTGGAACACGAGCAACTACGCGGAATAGACCCTTGAAGTTTGCTATACTGAAAAGCGAATGGCTCATAGGATTTAGAAACAGACGGCTGTTTTTTTTCAATACTATAATTCCCGTGGTTTTCGTTGCACCGATAATTTTGAGTGACGCACCGGCCGTGCACCTAACAGCTATAATCGTGGTATTGTTTGCTCTGTTCTCTACTTTTGGGTCTAGCATTCCTCTGGTCCGAGACCAGGAGTCAGGTCTTCTTCAGAGATATGTAATGACCGGTGTAAATCCAGGGTGGTTGCTAATAGAGCGTACTGTTGCATTTGTAGCTCTTGATTTTTTACAACTTGTTCCTGCGATGTTTTTGATAATTTTTTCGAGTAAGAGCAATGCTGGGATAGCCCCTTTGTTTGCGGTTGGAGTCCTGCTCAGTTTGCTGGCCGGTAATTTGGTTGGTGTACTAGCAGCCTCTATTGCTCGCTCCATAGCAGAAGGAGCTTTGTTTTCGAGTTTGTTTGCTCTCTACATGGTACATCTCGCAGGTGTTTTTCGGGTAGCACCCCCTGGCAGTTTATTTGCCACCCTGGAGCCTTGGGTGCCCTTTCGTCCGCTATATATTTCTGTCAGAGCTCTTGTTTCTGGCATAAATCCGGCAGAAAATGCAGAAGTAATGTACCCACCCTTACTAGTGACCCTAGGCTTGATCCTGGCAGTTTATTTCTGGGGACAGGCACTGTTTACGTCGAAGGAAACAGGTAGCTGATAATTTGGGAGGCGGACAAAAAAATAATGACGCCATAGGCCCTCTTGCATTGTCGGCTTTCCCGGCTAAATATATGGTTGTATCTACAACCATATATGGGAATTATTCTGCTTGTGCTTTTTATCACAAGCAGCTAGTTTTAGGGTCGGTAATTTGAGGTAAGCACTAATGAAAACGGGCATTTCTCCGGGGCAGATGGAGACCATATAATTTTGCTTGTCAGAGGCTCTGTAGCTGTGGGTGGCGGGGTGTCCCAAGTTAAGAATAAACACCTTGCACTGAATAGGATTGGACAGAATGATTCGAGGTAAAGAATATGTACTGTGAGGTGTTTGTTCCGATTGACAACTCAGACCACTCTCATTGGGCTGTAGACAGAGCGGTTGAAATCTGCAAAAATTCTGGTGGTAGCATCGTCGGGAATCATGTGTATGCAGCTCGTCTGCACGACGTTCGTTTCCGACAACTGGAGACTGGGCTTCCTGCACAATTTCAAACTGCTAAAGAAATTAAGCGGCAACGGAAGGTGCATGACAAGCTCATCGAAAAAGGATTGCAGTTGATTTCTGATTCCTTTTTGGACCAAACTGCTAAGATATGCAAAAAAGCAGGCGTTCCCCTTACCAGGCAATTGTTAGAGGGCATTAATTACGAAGAGATCATCCGCGAAGCTAATAAGGGGGCTGGCCGACTGCCTAGTCTCATTGGGTTCGATCCAAATATAGCTGATAAATATGATGGCGGTGAGAACGTACGGAGTGACGTTAAACTCGGAGATGATGGCCGGATCGTGGCTGAAGATGAGGACCCAGACGAAAAACTGGCTGGCTCGAGCGGGCGCGAATATGACTTGATGGTCATAGGTGCTCACGGGATCGGTATCCAACCCCTTTCTCAACTGGGAGGGATGGTTTCCAGGGCCATACGTCACGTAGAGAAGGATATTCTGATAACAAAGGACGAGAGGCCCCTGAGAGAAGGTTCGTGGATGGTCTGCGTAGACGGGTCCTCGTATTCTTACAAGGCGATGCGTAAGGCCTTGGAAATGGCTCAGGACTTCAACGCCAAGCTTTTTGTCTGCTCAGCTTTCGACGTGGAATATCATCATTCTGTTTTTGGTAATATCAAAGACATCCTTTCTGTGCAAGCTTCAAAGGTTTTTAAATTTGAAGAACAGGAGGAGCTTCATAATAATATCATAGACAAAGGACTGCTCAAGCTGGCCCAAGCCAACCTGAAAAGGGCAGAGATCATGGCTGAGGAATTCCCGGACGTGGAGGTAGAGACGCAGATTCTTATAGGAAAGCCATTCCAGTGTATCCTTCAGTGGATAGAAGAGATTGATCCTAGCCTTTTGATCCTATCTAGGCACGGCAACCATCGAATTGAAGGGACCGACATGGGCTCTCAAGTGGAAAATCTGTGTCGACTAGCCCCTGGAAACATGTTAGTGACGAGCACCTTGGGCGTGCGGCCAGATGACATTCCCTGGATTGAAGAAGATGGAGAATCTGGATTGGAATGGGCCCCTGACGCCGAGGTGCGTATTTTGAGAGTTCCGCCTTTTGCTTTGGGGATAGCTAGAAAAGCTGTAGAAGAGTTCACCCTGGACAATTACGGACCTGGAGCGAACGGGACATATAAAATAGAGGCGAATGGTGCAGGGTCCCGGTCCCTAGAAGCTGTTGAAACCGAGCATGAGGGTGAATCTGTCCCTCCCCTCGGGAAAGATGGGATGCCGATGGTTACAGGTGATCGCTTGGACGAAGCCATTAAGAAGCTGTTGCCTACGCATATGCAATTGATAATGGGTATCGGTACGGCGGAAGAGTTGGTACTAGCGGAGGTGAAGGCCCAAGAAGCAATGAAGCGGACCCTGGTCAAAGGTTTGGACCTCGATCTCGACCCAGAGGTGGCCACGATAGATACTACCTGTCCATACACTGGTCATGTTACCACAAGAGAAAGGATTTTAACGGACCCTGTTCAGTGGACCGAGGAGGCCTACGAGAGGCTTGACCAGGTTCCACTAATAGCTCGGCCTCTGGCCAGAAATACGGTTGAGAGGTTCGCGAGAGAGCATGAATTCTGGCGAGTGACGACTATGGTAATGGACGAGAATAAACAGGCTATGATCGAGGCGGACGAGTTCGATATGGACACAATGTTAGTCATGTTTAAGGAGCTTCAGACAAAGCAGCTTAAAGCGGCCGCTGAAGGCATAGATGGCATGACTCCCGAGATGAGGAAATTCATAGACGAAGCAAAGGCCAACGGAGTGACACGGTGTCCCATCAGGGACGTTGAAGAAGCGGCAGAAAACTGTCCGGTTGATCTCAAAATGGTGTCACCCAAGGACGCCAAGTCGGCCATAGAGAAGTTTATGGACACGGAGAACAATCAGGCGTGATTCTACACCCTAGTGCAGCAATGCTTTCCGAAGACACGATGTTGGTTCCTGCCCCAGGGCAGGAGAAGGCCCATGTGCCTCATATTGTTGCATGGAACCTTACGAAGAGATGTAATTTGGCCTGTGCTCATTGCTATATCTCAGCTGGTTCCTGGCATGCACAAGAAACTGAACTGCCCACGCAAGAATGTATGCGAATACTCAACGAGGTATTGGATCTTAATCCAAGCCCTATGCTGATTCTGACCGGTGGCGAACCGTTGTTGCGTGATGACCTTGAAGCCATTGCAGAAAAAGCGTCATCCAGGGGCGCGACTGTTGTAATCGGGACCAATGGGACAGGGCTTACCGATACTCGAATCGATTCTCTGATGGATTCTGGTGTTAAGGGGGTAGCGGTCAGCATTGACTCGCTCAGATCAATCTATCATGACCGGTTTAGGCATGGAGGGGGAGCTCTTGAGGAGACTCAAGCCGCAGTGGGGCGGTGTGCAGACAAGTGCCTGGATTTTGTAATTCAGACAACCGTGACAAGTGGGAATCGCCACGAGCTGAGCGACCTTGCTAGATGGGCCGCTGATGCTGGAGCAATATCATTCAACGTCTATTTTGTTGTTCCTACGGGACGGGCAGAACGGATGAGAGGGATGAGTGCAACTGAAAACGAAGAGGTTTTAAGAGATCTGGTCACCTTGGAGAAGCTGTACAGGGGAACGATGATGGTACGCTCTAAATGCCAACCCCAAATTATGCGACATGTTATTGAAGGGGCGTCAGATTCTCCTCTCCTTAATTATGAGACGCGATGTCCCTGTGGTGTACATTATGTCAGAATTACTCCTGAGGGGAAAGTGACTCCTTGCCCTTATATGCCCTTGATTGCGGGAGATCTTCTTACTCAAAGCTTTAAGGAGATTTGGGAAACCTCTCCGGTGTTTAATGACTTGAGAGGTGGCAATCTTTCAGGCCGGTGTGGTCGATGCGAGTACAGAAAAGTGTGTGGTGGTTGTAGGGCCAGGGCCTACGCTGACAATGGCGACCACCTAGGGCCAGATAATTCGTGTGTCTATGATCCAGTGGGAGACAAACCAGTAGTAGAGGCAAACCAGGGGATTTCCTACGGACAAAAGGTTGGGGAAATCAGTCTAGAGTGGACCCCAGAAGCTTATGAGAAAGTGCAAAAGATACCCAGTTTTGTGAGAAGTGTGGTTGTCGGAAGGGTTGAAAAATATGCCCAGGACAGGGGGTACGAATTGGTAGACATGGAAGTCATGGCTGAAGTTCGAGAGAATATGCCAGTAGATTTTTCTAAGAAACTGCCTTTCTTTCTAAGTAGAGGAGGCAGGGCATAATGTCCATCCTGCTAGACCTCAGAGAAAAGAAAACAAGTTTAAACTCAAAGCAAAATGGTGGTCGGTCTCTGCTCTGGGCGGCTGTGGCCGTTTGTGGGATAGTGAGCCAATTTGTCATGCCTGACTTTTTGCTAGCCCAGGGCTCCGAAGCCATGAGGCAGTATGGGGATTTTCCTCTGGTTGGAAGTCGGGTTGCTATTTGGGTGGCAGCTCAAGTTCATCTTCTTTTCGCGGCTTTCGTTCTAGGTGTGCCGATGTTTGCCGTGGTAGCCGAAGCCGTAGGCATCTTTGGGGGGGACAGCAAGTACGACAAGCTGGCCAAGGAGTTTACGAGACTATTGTTGGTGGCATACTCTGCTACGGCAATATGGGGAGCAATCTTATCATTCTTATTAGTAACTCTTTATCCTGGTCTCTGGTTGTATTTAGTAGAGATTTTTCAAGTTTCAATGTGGGTGTATGTAAGTTTGTTTTTCTTCGAGTCTTTCACACTTTATTTGTATTATTATGGGTGGGATTTATGGAGTAAAGGAAGAGCTAAATTAGTTCACTGGACTCTCGGAATCCTACTAAACGTTTGGGGGACTGCAGTCATGTTCATAGCGAACTCATGGCTTACATATATGATGAGTCCTCCTGCAGACGTGACACCAGACACGGCCCCAGGCATGGTACAGTTCTGGAGTGCGTTTGCCAATGCCACCTGGATGCCTATCAACATCCACAGGATTATAGCCAATGTAGTGTTTGGGGGTGCGATTGTAGGTGCTTATGCGGCCTATCGATTCCTGGTCGCAAAAACCGACGAGGAAAGAGCCCACTATGATTGGATGGGGTACATAGGAAACCTTATAGCGATTGGTGCTTTAATTATCTTGCCATTTGCGGGATACTATTTGGGGAGAGAGATCTACGAATTCAATCAACAAATGGGAATTACCATGATGGGTGGTTTCATGAGTTGGCTGTGGATCATCCAGGCTTTTCTTATCGGCGTGTTATTCTTGGCCGGAAATTATTACCTGTGGGTGGGTATGGGACGTATCCCTGGGGCAGAGAGGTTCACTCCCTATACCAAGTGGATGTTGGTCGTTCTCGTACTAGGTGTGATGGTGTGGGCCACACCTAATACGATGATTGCGGATCGTGAGGAAATCGCTGCGATGGGTGGCACCCATCATCCCTTTTTGGGAGTGCTGGGAGTCATGAGCGCAAAGAATACTGCAGTCAATCTGATGATTCTAACAACCTTCTTGTCGTTTCTGTTATATCGGAGAGCCAACTCTCGACCAACTGTCACATGGGCGAGAACGGCAACCATAGTTCAAGTTGCCCTGTTCGTAATATCGACTTTCGTAGTCCTGTTTTACGGTGTTTGGGGATATTTCGTGCCAGCGATTACGAGGATCGGCTTCTCAGTCTACCAAGTGCTGGCTGTACTAGCGACAATTATTGGGGTGATCACCATAGACGTCTTCATGTTGCGGGGGGCTGAATCCAGAGGAGATATTCGGTGGGGTCAGATGCCAGCCAGGTCCCAGTATGCACTTTTTATTTTGGCGGTCACCTTTACTTGGCTGATGGGTTTGATGGGGTTTGCGCGTAGCGGTATTCGACAACATTGGCATGTGTGGGAGGTTATGCGTGATACCAGTGAGCAAGCCGCCACCCCTGCTCTTGGCTATGCAGCCATTGTTATATCTGGCTGTGTTTTAATTTTCTTTGCTTTGGTCTCCTTTATTTTTTGGCTTGGTGGGCTAGCTGAGAAAGGAACAAAAGTGCTTTCTGACACCGCTAAAGTGGAAGCTCGTCCAGGAGTGTCTCAATGAAATTAAGTTCTCAAGGTGGAAAATTTTTAAATAACACTAGGGGTGTTTTGTGTTAGCTGAACATTTAAAAATTATCGGAGTTGTTGTGGGGACTATTGGCATTTTCACGTTGCTGGCGAACGCAATTCCTCAAGTTCAATCTGAGGTTCCCCTGGACGTGAGTTTTGGGGCAGATGTTAGTGCTTCTGAACTGACGGCTTCAGGTGAATTATTGTTTGGGTCAGCGGGTGGTTGTACTGCATGTCACGGTCTCGGCACCCGGGCTCCGAATCTCCTGACCGGAAACGGAGGTGATGGACCCATAGGTGTTCGGTGCAACAATAGAGTTCCCGGGGAGAGCTGCAAGGAATATTTATATCTGGCAATGGTTGACCCCAATGTTTATATGGTGGAGGGGTACAGCCCCATAATGCCAGATATGAGGCGCTCCCTTTCGAACGACCAGATATGGGCTTTGGTGGCCTATCTGGAAGCTCAAGGGGGCGAGGTGACCGTGACTGGAGCAGACATCAATCAAGGACGTGAAGACTCTGCTTCTTCAGCTTCTACCGCTACTGTGGATAATGGTGTCGCTGCACCTGCTAGCAGTGCGACTGATCCAGTCGATATTTTGAATGGAAATGCTTGTTTGGGTTGCCATATTCTGAATGGTACGGGTGCTCCTATAGGTCCGAGTTTTGATGGAATTGGTTCTAGGTTGACAGCGGACTATATTCGTGAGTCAATTTTGGACCCTGGAGCGGGTGCTTCAGAGGGTTTCGAAGCATCTTTGGGTCTGATGCCGGCGATATATGGGAACCAGTTGACAGCGCAGCAGTTGGAGAATGTGGTCATGTTTCTGGCAAATCGACGTTAGGTTGGACAATTAAATGAGGAAACACTTTAGTGGGCCGTTAGGCAAGTCGGTAGTGATACTAGGAGTAGCTTATCTCTTGCTGGAATTCGGGATTGCCTACATCCCCCCCTTATTTGGGGTTGATAGCGGACCCATTCCAGATTCGGTTCTCTTACAATATATGGTGACCGTTGCCATTGGCATTTTGCTATGGGTCAGTTTCAATGAGACTCTCTGGGAGGAATTTAAGGCACCGCTCCATGCTGCTATGGTAGAACCTCGTCAGAGGAGGACACGAGTCGCGTTAATTGTACTAGTACCAGTATTAGTGGGCTTGATGACCTTTAATTCCGTCAGGCCGTCGATAGCTGCACCGCCTAGTTTGCGATCTATTCATCCTGCGCCACCAGGACAAATCGATTTTCAAGGAAGAAGCATGGAGCTGGCCGGGGTAGAAAACCCATTACGATCTGTTGGTTCCCCAGAGGAACATTACTTGGAGGGAAGGAGGGTCTATTACCAGAACTGTCTTCCATGTCATGGGGACGGCTTAGCGGGCAGAGGTCATTACGCTCAAGGTTTTAATCCAGGTCCAGCTAGTTTTCAGGATGTTGGTACAATAGCTCAGCTGACCGAAAGTTACGTATTTTGGCGCGTTGCAAAGGGAGGCCCTGGCTTACCTAACGAAGGTGCACCTTGGAATTCTGCAATGCCAGCCTGGGAAGATTTCCTGACCGAAGATGAGATTTGGTCTGTCATCCTCTTCATGTACGAACAGGCGGGCCATGAACCTCGGACTTGGGAAGAAGAAGGAGAGGAGCATTGATGGCTATATGGGGGGGGGTGGCATTTGCTTTGAGCTTAGCCATGATGCCACTGGGGCTTGGTGCCCTGCAGGAGGATGAGCAACTGGGAAAGGTCACTTATGACCGGTGGTGTTCCGAATGCCATGGGGTCGACGGTGACGGTACTGGGTCGGCAGCGGGATATATGCTTCCGCGCCCTAGAGACTTCACCTTGGCAATGTATAACATCCGCACTACTGCTAGTGGAGATCTTCCTACCGACCAGGATCTTCTGAGGGCTATCAATATGGGTGCGCCTGGGACAGCGATGCCAGCTTGGGACGATGTTTTGACGGAAGCTGAAAAACAAGCACTGGTACAATATCTCAAGACTTTTTCAAGATTTTTTCCTCTAGATGAGAATCCAGTGCCACTCGTTTTGGGAAGTCCAACGGGAGTTTCTGAGGAAGTTATAGCGGAAGGTAGAGGACAGTATGAGGCTATTGAGTGCTGGAAGTGTCACGGGGATCAAGGCCGTGGTGATGGAGAGTCCGCGGCTACATTGATGGACGATACAGGATTTCCGATTGCGGCTGCAGATCTCACTGAAAATTGGTTCTTCAATGGAGGGGCTGATGTTGAGGATATCTACAGAGCCCTAAGGACGGGTTTAGACGGGTCTCCAATGCCTAATTTTTCAGATGTCCTGAACGCTGGTGTTATGACGGATGAGGAATTGTGGGCTGTAGCTCATTATGTAAGAAGTTTGGCTCCTGAGGACACCCCTGGTATTTCAGAGGTTGTGCTGGCGAAGTTACTAACCGAAGGTGCCGAGCTGGCTACTTCTTTTGATGACCAGGCTTGGGAGGAGATTGAAGGTACATATATTCCCTTGGTGGGCCAGATTATTGTAAAGCCTCGGTGGTTCGATCCAAGAGTGGACGGGGTTTGGGTTAAAGCCATGCACAATGGTGATGATATTAGTGTCTTGGTGAGTTGGAGTGATCCAAACAATAGCCCTGATCCACTTTGGTCAGACTGGAAATCGCAGGTGACTAGAATCATGGAGCCTAGAGAAGCGGCAGACAACGAAATAGACGCAGCACCGGATCAGCTGGTAGTTCAGTTTCCGATGCAAATGCCCGAGGGCATGGAGCGTCCATATTTCCTCAAGGGTGACAGCCGTCGACCGGTGTACTTATGGGAATGGAAAAGCGACAGACAGACAGCCCTTGAAGGGGAGGCTCGTGGCGTAGGTACAGAAAGTTTTCAGGATGAAGGTCAAGATGTTAGCGTGAAGGGCATGCATAGCGATGGACAGTGGCAAGTGGTATTTACGAGACCCCTACTGACTTCAGACGAAAATGATTTAGATTTTATAACGGGTGAAGCGATTCCGATGAGCTTTTTCGCCTGGGACGGTGATAATGGTGAATCAGGCAACCAGGGGTCGTTGAGCTCTTGGTATTTTCTACTGCTTGAGGAGCCAACTTCGACCAAGGTATATGTAGCACCGCCGATAGCGATGTTGATTGCAGGTGCTTTAGGATTTTTTATAGTGAGAAGAGTGCAGAAACGCGAGATGGAATCATTTAGAAGTTAAAGGAACTATTTAAAACGCTCATTGAAGCGGAGGAATTATGTTTGTTCTAGGGAAAAATGAGAAGCTAATAAGTGTGACACTTTTAGCCACTTTAGTAGTCGTTGGCTGTGGTGGCGGAGATAGCTCGGATAGTGCCGGATCGTCTTCCGCAGCCTCAGAAGCTACAGTCATGGAAAATCCTGTGGATCCTTCCACGGCTGGTAATATTTCTGGATCGGTCGCTTTCGAAGGTAGTGCCCCAGCGATGGATGCTATTGATATGAGCGGTGAACAGGTTTGTGCCGATAAGCACTCAACTGCTCCTATGCTCCAAACGGTAGTTGTAAATGACAACGGTACACTTAGTAATGTGTTTGTCTATGTAAAAGAGGGAAGTGCAATTGAGGGAATGCAATTTCCAACCCCATCAGCAGCACTGCTAGATCAGGATGGGTGTGTATATACTCCCCATGTGATGGGAGTGATGGTTGATCAGGAAATCACAATTCGTAACAGCGACGGGCTATTGCACAACATTAATGCATCACCGACTGAACAGCGGGGTTTTAACACGAGTCAGCCATTCAACATGGAGACATCACAGGATTTCGGTACGCCAGAAGTGATGGTTCCACTCAGGTGTGACGTCCATGGGTGGATGACTGCTTTTGTGGGAGTAGTAAACCATCCTTATCACAGTGTGTCTGACGGCAGTGGTGGTTTCAGCCTTTCCACTCTTCCTGAGGGGGACTACGTAGTAGAAGCCTGGCATGAACAATACGGAACCCAGGCTCAGACGGTCACGGTGACTGCAGGGGGAACTACAGATATCACTTTCACTTTTAGTGCGGATATGGCCAATGCGGTTGTTCCAATGCGAACACCAATTGATCCCCATGATCATCCCTTAGTCACGGATCACCAATAGGTCGATGCTTGACGGGTCTCTTGTAGAAAAACTAGAAAGGGAGAGAATGTCTAGATGAATTTGTCGTGGCTTATGCCGGAGAGCGTTTCTACGTTCGGACCGGCTTTAGATAACCTCTATTACGTAATTCTATGGATAACGGGAATAGTGTTTGTCGTGACCGAGGTCGTACTTGTGTATTTCATAATCAAGTACAGACATAAAGAGGGCAGAAAGGCTACTTATATTGAAGGCAGTAGCAAGGCTGAATGGATATGGACTTCGGCAACAGCGGTCATAGTTATGGCGCTGGCTATTTATTCCAAGGGAATTTGGGATACAATTCGTCATCCAGACATGTTTCCAGAAAATGCTTATGAACTAAACGTTACTGCGAAACAATATGAGTGGAATGCTGCCTATGCTGGATCTGATGGGCAACTGGGGACTTCCGATGATATCGTGTCTAGAAATCAAGTCCATGTTCCAGTAGATCAACCTGTCATTGTGAATCTCCAGTCGGAAGATGTTATCCACTCTTTTTTCCTGCCACAATTGAGAGTTAAGCATGATGCTGTCCCGGGGCGGGTTTGGCCGATCTGGTTCGAGGCTACACAGACTGGCGAATTCCCTCTTGCTTGTGCAGAACTTTGTGGTCTGGGTCATTATCGGATGGGAGGCACGTTAATCGTTCATTCAAAAGAAGATTTTGACATCTGGCTTTCTGAGATGCAGATCGAAGCGGAGGACGATGAATGAGCAGTGCGATATCCATGGGTGACAGCCACTCAGAAGACCACCACCATTTAGGCTTTATTAGGACCTATATTTTTTCCACTGATCATAAAATGATCGCTAAGCAGTTTCTTGTTACTTCACTTCTATTCCTTGCGATTGGTGGGATTCTCGCTGCGATGATCAGATGGCAGCTAGGATTTCCTGGACAACCCCTGCCGTTTAATCTGGGAGCTATTTTGCCAAACACTATGGCTCCAGGGGGGATCATACTGCCCGAGTTTTACAATTCATTGGTGACGATGCATGCTACCTTTATGGTCTTTTTTGCACTAATGCCTCTCATGGCGGGTGTATTTGGAAACCTGTTGATTCCATTGCAAATCGGTGCCGATGACATGGCATTCCCTCGACTTAACATGCTGTCTTTTTGGATCACACCAGTGGCGGGTGCGGTCATGTTAGCCAGCTTTTTTGTTGAAGGCGGTGCAGCTGGGGCCGGATGGACATCATATGCTCCCTTAAGCACCTCTGGTGAATGGACCGGGGTATATATGGGTCAAATTCTGTGGCTGGTCAGCCTGATTATCCTAGGGTTCTCCTCCATTACGGGAGCACTTAACTATGTGACCACCGTAATAGCAATGCGTGCTCCGGGAATGACTTGGTTCCGGATACCGCTAGCCACTTGGTCGTTGTTTATTACGGCATGGTTGCTACTGTTGGCCATTCCAATTTTGACGGGTGGATTAATCCTTCTGCTTTTTGACCAAACAATTGGCACTGCTTTCTTCCGGCCAGAAGGGAGTGGAGAACCTCTGATGTGGCAACATATCTTTTGGTTCTTTGGTCATCCCGAAGTGTATATCCTGATCCTTCCAGCTATGGGATTCGTTTCGGAAGTCATAGCGAATAGATCAAGAAAGCCGGTCTTCGGGTACCATTCTATGGTAGTTGCTCTTGTGGCTATCGCGTTTTTAGGATGGATTGTTTGGGGTCACCATATGTTCCAAAGTGGAATGAATCCATTCCTTGGAATGAGCTTTATGGCAACTACAGTTGTGATTGCGGTACCCTCGGCAATAAAAACGTTTAATTGGCTAGGTACCTTGTGGAAAGGAGATATACACTTTGACACTCCCCTTTTACATGCAGTTTCATTTGTAGCTCTTTTTGTGGTAGGTGGATTGTCAGGCATCTTTTTGGCATCGGCACCGGTAGATATTTACCTGCATGATACCTATTTCATTGTTGCGCACCTGCACTACGTATTAGTAGGTGGAAGTCTATTTGGAATTTTTGCGGGTATCACATTTTGGTATCCCAAAATATTCGGACGAATGATGAATGAAACATTGGGGAAGATACACTGGACCGTATCCTTCATCACCTATAATTTGGCGTTCTTTCCAATGCATAATTTGGGTGTCCAGGGGATGATGCGTCGGATCTATGATCCTAACCAATATGAATTTCTACAGAGCCTACAATCCACCAACACTTTCATTTCAAAAAGCGTTTTCGTTTTCGCAGGAATCCAGATTATTTTCGCTATTAATTTTTTATGGAGCATGAAAAAGGGCAAGAAATCTGGTGACAATCCTTGGGATTCGAATGGTCTTGAGTGGACCTGTCCCTCCCCTCCTCCACATGGAAATTTTGCAGAGGTGCCTATAGTATACCGAGGTCCTTACGAATATAGTCACCCAGACCGAGAACAGGATTTTTGGCCACAGGACGAGGCACCTGTGGATGACTTGGATGGTCCCGAGTACACAGACCCGAACGAAAGCACGGAGAGTAACGATGAGTGACGCTGGCATTGCTACTATAGATCGTACTCTGGAGCCGGGAATGGGGGTGTTTAATAAAAAACTTGGCATGTGGGTGTTTTTGTTGAGCGAAGTAATGTTTTTTACTTCACTCATTGGCTCGTACATCATTTTGCGCTATGCCCATCCGGATCATTTTGCTCCACCAGGAGCGATACTCAATGTGAATCTGACGGCAGCGAATACGTTTCTTTTGATTTGCTCTTCTGTGAGTATGGTGAAGGCTTTTGCTGCTATTCAACAGGGAGATGTGAAAGGATTACAGTATTGGTTATTGGCGACAATAGTGATGGGCGCCTCTTTCGTCGGCGTGCAGGTTTATGAGTATATAGGGCTTGGTCAAGAAGGGTTTCTTCCTGGTCTAGATGACTATGCAGCACATGCGGGTGGTCCATTATACGGAGCCACTTTCTACGCCATGACAGGCTTTCACGGTGCTCATGTAAGTCTAGGAGTGCTAGCCCTGATCTTTGTTTATATCAGGGCACTGAGGGGAGAATATACTGTTGCGGATCACGAAGGAGTGGAAGTAATAGGGCTGTATTGGCACTTTGTCGATTTGGTCTGGATCATTCTTTTCACTATCGTATACCTCATTTAGAATAAAGAGAAGAAACCATGCAAGACTCCGAAAATGGCACCTCTGGCCACCACATGAATGTCCTGGGCTGGAAGATAGACATTTATATTGGTATTTGGGTGATACTTCTTCTGCTCACTCTAGGTGAAGTGTTTTATGCCTTTTTGCCTCTGCCCAAAATGGTGCTGGCCCTGGGATTGGTTAGTATGGCGGTCTGGAAGGCAGCATTAGTTGGTTTGTACTATATGCACTTGCGGTACGAACCAAGGAATCTTTGGATTCTAGCCGTAAGTCCACTTCCCTTGGCATTTATTCTGGTGCTTGCAGTAATAACGGAATTTGGCTGGCTCGTGGGATAATTTAGAGACTGTTGAGAACTAGATAAGCTTTAGAAGTGTTTGAGATTCAGCTAGAGAGATAATCGTGGAAGAACAGTCTGGGCTTAGATTGGGACTATTTTTTGCTGGTGCTTTGATGGCAGCGGTCCCAGTAAGTGTCGGGATAGGTTTTGCAGTTTTTTTGGTCCGAGAGCTTTGGAAGGAGCATCAGGCCAGGAACGAATAGTGGGTTCGCTGGGAGACTCCCCAGGTTCATTCAACCATCAAATTTGTTGGTTTGTGCGTCCAAGGATCCGATTCAAGTGAATCAAGTAGTAAAGCAGTCCGCAGCCTAGGATTACAAAGACAACGCCTAGTATTACAGAATCAGTGCCACTATTACTAGTGAATAGAACTATCTTGTAAATGCCGAAACCCCAGCAAAATAGGATGCCAAAAACAATAAGCACTCTGTGTAAGTTCATTAATGACAACATTTTTCACTCTGGCCTTTTGTGCAAAGCCTTTGAATTGACGGAGCGTGACACCTGAACTCTAGGATGCGTCAGCAAGACTGATGGATTCATCTATCAGCATCACGGGGATGTCCTCGTGCACTGGATAGATTACTGAGCCGTCCTTGGTAACGAGACCTTCCTGGAGGGACTCGGTGACAACAGTTCCTTTCTTGTTAGTGAGAGTCCCTTTTGAGATTGCGGAGTTGATTCGAGAGAGAATGTCCGGACTGGCTGGCACCAAGGATTGGTGGCTTTGTGGACAAACTAGAATCTTTAGTAATTCTTCATCGACCATGTGCTTTTCCAGGTTCAAAATGCTAGGTTGTTACTAGAGAGCAAACTCTTATTAGAGTGAAAAATCACTGAAAATGGAGTTTAGAGCAACCCGAATCTCATGAAGACACTTCACTGGCCCTTTTTGGTTTTGTTTGTACTTGGATCATTGCTTGGCACTACAAGAAAACCAAGGGCCGTGGAGAATCGTGCCTTGGTTCAAGTTGGTGTAGCCTTAGTGATTCTTGGAAATGATACGGTTAATGCTGAGGTGGCTAGAACATCACAGGAGCGCAGCAAAGGGCTAATGGATAGGGAGGAAGTCCCTGACGGTACTGGTATGCTGTTTGTATTTGAGAGAGAAGCCAGTAGGACGTTTTGGATGCAAGATACTTTCGTAAGTTTAGATATAGCCTTCCTAGATTCCAGCATGGCCATCATAGATATTCAACAGATGGAGTCTGGGTCTGGGGAAGTCTATGACAGTGCTGCTCCTGCTAAATTTGCCCTTGAAGTGAGGAAGGGTTGGTTTGCGGAGCATGGTATTGTTGAAGGCTTGAAAGCAGAAATCATTTTCCTTTGATCGTAAAAGCCAGGGCTTCTATTAGGGCCTCTATATCTTCCTGGTTATTGTAGACGTTGGGGGATACTCTCAATGAGTCTCCTCGGAATGAGACGAAGATCCTTCTTCTTTCCAGCTCTTTTTTCAAAGAGTCCAAGCTCAATTTGTCTGGCAGGGTTAATCCAAGCAGGTGGCCAGATCTGTGCGGCCGCTCTTCGGCTGAAAAGCCGAATTCAGTGACTTCCTGAACCAGCTTGTCGGTTAGATTGCTGCAGTAAGCTTGAATAGCCTGGGGGGTCCAGGTTTCCAGCAAATTTAGAGCAGCAGCGAGCATGGGTAGTAGAATGAAATTGGAGCATTCTCCAACATCATAGCGAATGGCTCCAGTTTGGTAGAGTTCTTGATAATCAACCAAACCTGAAAAATTTTGGCTTCCTTGCCGTCCTATCCAAGTTTCTTCGAGCGGTACGCCTTCATCAAAACGAGAATTGAAGTAAGCTGCCCCTATGGAGTAGGGACCTAAAAGCCATTTGTAGCCTGCTACTATAAGGACATCTGGGAGTATTGTTGCAACGTCGAAGGGCAAGGCGCCCACTGATTGGGTACCATCGACTACTAAAGCTATCCCCAGTTCTTTCTCCCGTTGGCTAATAGCTACTAGGTCGAAGAGGGTGCCATCCGTCCAATGGACGTGGGGAACACTTATGATGGCTGTGTCTTTGTCCATACTTTCCAAAATGCGCTCATTCCAGTCACTACCTCTGTGAACCGTAGAAGCGGGAACAACCGTTCTTAGCTCTGCTCCTGCATCTGCTGCTTTTTTTCTCCATGTGTATACATTCCCAGGGAATTGTTCATGAAGTATGACTATGTTTTGTCCGCAGTTCACAGGAAGATTTCGGGCTGCTATTGAAGCACCGTAAGATGCCGATGGTATTATCGCTATGCGATTGGGTTCAGAGACTCCGATCAGCCTTGAGAAATGTCGTCGGACTTCATCTCTTCCCGAGAAGAAATCTTCTGGCAGGAGACTGGTCGGTTCTCGTTTGCGAAGTACTCCGCGGATTCCAGCTTCTTCTACCTCGGTAGGTAAGGGTGACATATAGGCACAGTTCAGGTAGTGAACTTCTTCTGATAGAAGGAAAGCTTCCCTCTTACATTGTAGGGTCACTCTGCGTTACCGGAAGTACTGGCGTCTGCCGACATTCAGAGGTATTTGAAATCCCCTGAAGTGACCATTACTGATTTGAGATAACAATCTCACCTGATTCCTGACCACCATTGCTCGACGCCTGAGTGAATCGGTATTGGTGCATCTTCTAGAAACGCAAGCTCAATCTGTAGTGCCATGGGGTGCACTCTTTCCAGTGTTTGCCTGTTATTATCTATCAAGTTTAGAAGGTTGATTACAATATCGTTTGGCAAAGTTTCAGGAGCTACTATCCAGTTCAGAACAACAGCGGTTGAGAGAGGTTCATCCACACCAGGGTAAATTCCACCTGGTATTTCCCCTGGTCCGAAATAGGGGTAAAGCTCCATGAGCTCCGTAATGCGACTTGGGGTAATCGGTAGCAAACGTGCTCCTCCCGTTGCTGTAGCGTCAAGAATGGACGCAGCGGGATACCCGACACTAATGATGGCTGCATCAATTGCTCTGTCTTTTAATGCTGATGCAGATTCGGTAAAGGTCAAGTAGCGAACTTCTACGTCCTGATAAGTGAGGCCATGAGCCTCCAAGATTCTCTTGGAGATCTGTTCTGTTCCGCTTCCTGGTGCTCCGACTGACACTCGCAACCCTCTAAAATCTTCAATACTTTGAGCTTCGGATCCTTCAGCGACTAAAACATGAGTTGGATTGGGGTAAAGAGGTGCCACCACCCTCAGGTCAGGAACTGTTCCGTTAAACTCCGGGCTTCCGAAGTACGCGTCATAAACGGTGTTCGCAGTAGCAAATGCCAGGTCTATTTGACCAGCGCGTATCCGGTTGATGTTTTCTACAGCCCCACCAGTAACTTCTGCAGTATAAGTTCGGTTTTCGTCCTCTAGCGATAAAAGCATGGCTATAGCACCACCAAGAGGGTAATAGATTCCACCAGTGCCACCCGTACCCAAGCTTAAAAAACTCGATGTACCTCTAGGACGATCACCCGAGCAACCTAAAATAAAAATAAGGAGTATTAGGATGAGTTTTCTGGGGCCCTGAAAATGTCTTTTTGTTCCAATCATCGTATAGCCTCCTTAGCAGTCTGCTTTAGTCAAACATAAGCCGTTGTCTAGAACCTTCTATTTCTTCAGAAGTATCAGGGCAAGTAGCACGACACCAATTATATCTGTTTCCCAACCAGGAAACATCAAAGTTCCAGATGCTACGCCAAGTAACATTCTTTCCCACACCATTACAGGTCTGGAAGTAAATCCAATTCCGGCAGCAGCCAGAGCTGTCACTCCAGCGATTCCAGTACAGAGTGCCTGGACTATCCCCAGCATACTTCCCTGCAAGAGCAGGGGAGAAAAGCCTTCGCCAAAGGCAAACATAAAGGGGACAATAAATCCTACTGAGGCTAGTATAGCAGCAGTAAATGCGGTTTTCATGGGGGGTGAGTCAGCAATTCCAGCAGCAGCGTATGCGGCCAAAGATACTGGTGGGGTTACGTTAGAGATGCAGCCGAAATAAAAGATGAACAGGTGAGCTGACAGAAGAGGTACGCCTAACTCTGTCAAAGCGGGTGCCCCTAAGGCAGCCAAGACAACATATGCAGCCGTTGTAGGCAGTCCCATGCCCAGAATGATCGAACCAAGTCCAGTGAGGAAAAGGGCTCCGAAAAGATTCCCACCCGAAAGAGTGATAATGAGTTCTGACATCCTCAAGCCGATTCCAGTGAGGGAAGCCACACCTACAACGATCCCAGCTGCAGCGCATGCCGCGGCTACTTGTACAGCACCCTTCGCTCCAGAATCTAGAGCTCTAGCAATGTCTCTCCAGCCTAATCGCGTGTCTTTCCTCAACCATGTGACCGCCCAGGCAGATGCTACTCCCCAAAAAGCGGCTCGCATGGGTGAACGCCCCTGAATCAGGACAATCACAATAGCTACAAGGGGAAGAAGAAGGTGGATTCGGGACCAAACCTTTTCATCCCTAGTTTGCGTGGACGGTTCTAGTCCCATTTTGCAGGCTTGGAAGTGAATCGCCATCAATAGAGCAACATAATAAAGTATTGCGGGGATAGTGGCGGCGAGGGCGACTTCTCCATAGGGAATATTTGTCCAGGTGGCTAGTATGAATGCACCGGCTCCCATTATTGGAGGCATCAGTTGACCGCCCGTACTTGCGGCAGCCTCAATTGCGGCAGCGAAATAAGGTTTGAATCCGGCCCTTCGCATAAGTGGGATGGTGAAAGTTCCAGTGGTTACTACATTGGCGACCGCACTACCCGAGAGGGAACCCATGAAAGCACTTGCTACTGCAGCAGTTTTAGCTGGTCCCCCTCTGGTCTTTCCAGCGACCCTGTCGGCTAATCCGATGAGAAGTGCCCCACCTCCTGCTACATCCAGAACAGCACCAAAAAGAATAAACAGATAGACGAATTGAGCGGAAACCCCCAAAGGGATGCCCCAAATGCCTTCAGTAGACAAGTATAAATGTTCGACCAGTCGTTGGATTCCATATCCTCGATGAGCCAGCACCCCTGGCAAATACGGTCCTGAAAAAGCGAACGCCAGGGCGAGCATGGCCACTGTGACTAAGCCCCATCCAGTAAATCGCCTTGCCAGTTCCAAGACGAGCAATACGGTTATGAATCCAGCTATTAAATCCAGGTCTGTCGGTGATCCAGACCGCGAAACAAGAACTTGATTCTGCGAAACCAAGTAGATACAGGAAGTGACAGTTAGGCAGGCTAGCAATACAGACAGATACTTGGACCAACTTGAAGTATTCCCTTTTTTAGAATAGAAGTCCACTCCTACAAACCCCAGTATAGACATGAAGGCCAAGTGAATAGGTCGTTGGATTAGGGCCGTGAAAGGCGCAATGGCTGCGTACATATGAAAGACTGCCGCTGCCGCTGCCGCTGCGGTCACAATAGCTTTCCTTTCTATTTTGAACATTCCATAGATCCTTATCGACAGGCGGATTGACTGAGACATTGTATCACCAGTTCAAGTCCGATATACTCGTGTGCAAGTTCCAGCATGTAGAATTGTGGCCCAACTATCGACGCCTAGTTTACATCTTCTGATCTGCCAGGAACATAGTTGACATTAGATATGATAGATGAATTTTTCACTTTATCACATCTCACCTCTTGGCCTATGTGGCCTAAACGGGTTATCGTTTGCTCGGAAATGAAGACAGCGAACTTGTCACACTAGGGGAAGAATCATGAGCCTTCGGACGAATCCCGATAGGATCCTTGATAATATTGATAAGCAGAAACTCCGAGATGAGGAGAATCAAAGCAATCAAAACCGCCAAGCTATAGGTAGAGCACTTAATACCGAGCCTCCAGATCTAGATGCCACCACACCGGAGCGGACAAAACGACTTTTCCAGATTATTCAAGAAGCCTATGGTCAGGCGGCTTCAAATACGGAATTGGGAAGATTGGCTTCCCATTTTCGAGCAGTAGGAGATATACCCAACCACCATGGGAGGGGCGATATATCGGTTTCGATACAGTACCTCGATTCTCCTAGGTTAGACGATATCGGGATGTCTCCCTATGAGATAGTCCCCCAAAGGTTGCTCGATGCGAAGAAAGAAACCAAGACAAGTCGCCCAGACGTCAATGCCCTTAGGGTCCTTCGACTTGAGATACGCGACGGTGTTCTAACAGCTTACAAGAAACTCGCTCCAAGGATTAAAGACGCTCTTCGAGATCGGGCAGATATGGGTCATGTGGCTGTCCAAATCACCATGGATGTGCGGCCTGCATCTTCAGAGAATAAGTCTGTCCAGGAAGGAGGTTTGGATCTAATGGGCTTGATTCAGGCTGAAGAATAGATAAACTCTTCAATCAGTCCCGTGAGTGGTGGTAATCAAAAAGGACTTACATTCCCCCGAACTATCGCATGTGGTTGTCAGAATTCAGCTGTTTCAACAGTCAGTTTTGTTACTAGGTCCTCCAAGACGGCAACTCCGATTCCATGACCAGTTGGCACTTGGACATGACCATTATCGATAGTGAATTCTGGCTCCACGATATCTTCAGCCCAGTACCTTTGACTTTCGGAGATATCTCCTGGTAACACAAATCCTGGCAGACTGGCTAAGGCTACATTGTGGGCTCTCCCGACACCTGATTCAAGCATTCCCCCGCACCATACGGGCATGTTTTCTTTAAGACAAAAGTCGTGGATTGCTTGAGAGGAAGCGATTCCACCAACTCGCCCCGGCTTGATATTGACTATTCGGCAGGAACCTAGTTCAACTGCAAGTTTCACATCACGAACGGACCTAATCGACTCGTCCAAACAAATAGGGGTTTGAAGTTCTTGCTGTAGTCGTGAATGGTCCAAATAGTCATCGTAAGCCAATGGTTGTTCGATCATCATCAGGCCAAATTGGTCTAGCTCTTTTAGGACCGCCATATCCTGTAATGTATAAGCAGAGTTAGCGTCTACCATGATTCGGGTGTCGGGGTAGAGGTCTCGGATATTTCCCACCATGCGCACATCACGTCCTGGCTTGATTTTTAACTTGATTCGGGAGTACCCCTTTTGGATGAAGGTGCCAACTTTTTTTGCCAGATCCTCATCATTTGGCTGGAGGCCCACACTAACACCAACTTCGACCTTCTGTTTTGTGCCACCTATAATAGAGCTCAATGGTTTGTTTTGTGTCTTGGCTTCTATGTCACCCCAGCAATTCTAGGTGGAGGAAAAGTGATTATGGCGGCGATGAAAATCTCTAGCAACATTGAGCCAGTCGGTCTCCTTCATGCCTTCCTGAGTCGAAGCCACCTCTTTTCCTATCATTCGTGGCAAAATGAGTTGTGTCAGAATGGACCATGCTGTCTCACATGTTTCGTAGGAGTAACCAGGGTCTTCTCCTGCCACACACTCGCTCCAACCAACCAGTCCATCGGAGAACAGAGTCAGTAGGATGACACGCCTGTCATACACGATGCCGCTTGAGATTTCAAAAGGTTCTTTCAGTTGCATTTTTATTTCTCGTAATACGATACGATCAATTTTCAAGGTTCTATCTCCAGGTAGTACAGTTGAGTCATGTAATCATACAGCGGTGTTTTCTTAAAATTATTTCA
>DUCW01000008.1:4550-5522 GCA_012959595.1 Gemmatimonadota bacterium | reverse complement strand
ATTCAGAGTAATCTGGTTTGCGCAAGAGTTCCCTTACCTCATAACCCCGATCTATATATGCAGTCAGGGCATCTCGTACTGCAATCCTCCATTCGATCGCTAAATCTAGAGAGTTTTGTTTCAGGTGTTGGATGGATAGTGGTATTGGTACCAGCACCACTCCTTCAGCTAAATTCAAATCGGGTCGCATAGGTCGAACTAAGTCATCTTTACCCTTAACTTCGAAAGCAGAAGGATACGCGTTTCTTTGATCATGTACTGGCTCGTCTAATCTGCCTCGCATTCGTTTCACGGTCCTGTCTGAGTCCATCATCCAAGTCGCTACAAGTCGGTCAGTGCCGATACCGCTGTGTAATGGAGAGTACGTTTGCCCGTAGATGTCTTTGACGTATTCTTTGGAGGTGGCTCCCAATTTCATCAAATTTAAATAAGCGTTTTTGGATTCTAGGGGATCAAAGGTCCAGTGCATCTTGTTTATACCTTTGGTCAAAAGAGTTTTTCGTTGATAATCTTTGAGCCTGACTCCTAGTCCGGAGTTTCGCAGCTCTGGCTGTACTGCAAGCATATCGGACCAATGGACTACCTCACCGCTTTGTACTCCTGTCATTCCGAAAACGAAACCCACCAACTGCCCTTTAGGGTTGTACGCACCAGCCGCAATGCCATCCAATCTCTGGCATATCTTGAGAATCGCCAAGGGTACCCGCTCCGTGAAATGTCCCCCCCAGGTATCAGCTTGGAATTTGACGCATTCTTGAAATTCATCAATCGATTCAAAAATCCCAAATTCTCCGTAAATATTGGTCTTGTTGGTAAATACGTTGAATTGAAAGATTCATATAAATCGATCAGTGAATCCTTTATTCATGCAGGTGTAGTAAATAATACAAAAGTAAATGTAAAGTGGATACATGCAGAGAGACTTACGGAGAACAATATTATTGATGAATTGGGAGGATTAGACGGTATCGT
>DUCW01000008.1:0-4540 GCA_012959595.1 Gemmatimonadota bacterium | reverse complement strand
GAGTCTGCGGCTCTTTTTAAAGAGTCCATTGCATCAACCCCGAGAACATCTCTAGCGTTATTTTCGGCCGCTCTCCAGACAGGTCCGGCTCTTCTCAATACTTTGTTCCCTTGATCCGTCACGCCGACACCTTGTCCTACACCTCCCATTCCTTCTACGCTATGGATCCATCCCCTCTTTCTCAGCACCGAAAGACCTCTACTTACGGTGCTTTTTTCCATTTCGAGCATGCGTCCTATTTCGACTGCTCGCAGTCCTTCCAGGGAAGCAATCAACGCAAGCATCGTTAGTTGACTGGAGCCAATTCCAACGTTCCTCAGTGCGTCGTCGAACACTTGCGTCAGAATTCTGTCTAACATTCTGGTTCTGCTGCAAACACAGGTACGGAGTATTTCCCGCGCGAGGTCTACTTGGCTCATATCAAAATAAGTTGTATATACATGATAATTAGTAAGGTTTTGGGATGCTATTAGGGTGGTTCATAGACCGCAATATTCCATTCTAGCAGTTGTGCACGCAACTAGCAAGTCTAGGATTAGGGTATAGGTGGTAGCACCGCTAACTATCATAGGTTGTGGACACAACCTACGTGGGGATGATGGATTACCTTAGGGATGGGGTGGTTGGAGGTTTACGCCGGTGCTTTGTGGCTTGCTCATAGCCGTAGGCGATGGTTAGCAAAGTGGGTTCTCCGAAAGGCCGGCCTAGTAGCTGCAGACCAGCAGGAAGTGTTCCGAAGGAATAACCCATAGGCACGTTGAACGCTGGGAAGCCGGTGGGTGGTGAAATACTACTACTATTGGCACCATATGTGGTGTTTAGATCTCCAGTTAATCGCGGAGGATAGTTATATGTGGGGTAAGCCAGTGCATCCAGGTCATTGTCTTCCATCAAGTCTAACACGGCCGTCTGGAGGTCGGTTTGGGCCTGTAGGTAGGCTGAGTAATTCTTGTGTGTGCTAGGGTCAAGGGAGTCTTGAACTTGCTGAGTTAAGTTGTAGCGGAGGTAGGGATGGTAGTCCCCAGATTCCAGGATTTCTCGCAGGGATTTGTAGGGAAGTTCCGGTCTACTTGATAGGTAGTTTTCGAAGTCGTAGCGCAAGCGGGGGATTGAAGGGAAGGTTGCTTGAAGACTGTCCAGGTGTTGAATTGTGACCGAATCGACGATTTCTGCTCCAGCCGCGGTCATGTCATCCAAGGCCTGATTCATCAGGCGGAGAACTTCAGGGTGGACTTTGGTGGGGATTTTTTGGTCGGTTTGTGCTTCAGTGTTGTTACCAGATGGCTCTGGTCCCGACAGTTGGGGATCGGATTCCTGGAAAAGTTGTCGCAGTACTCCGATTCTCATTCCCTGGAAGTCGGTTTCATTGAGGAAAATAGTGTAATCTTCAGGAATATGTTCCGCACTTAGGGCGGTGACTGGATCTGCGGGATCGGGCCCAGAAATTACATTCAGAAGAATCGCAGCGTCTGTGACAGTCCGGGCCATCGGGCCACCGATGTCGCGACTGAGGTTGAGAGGGGCTATGCCATCTCGACTTGAGAGGCCCATGGTGGTTCGGAAGCCGACTAGCGATTGGTGGGAGGATGGACCGCGGATTGAACTTCCAGTATCTGTGCCTAGTCCTAGGACGGCAAAATTGGCAGCAACCGCTGCCGCGGTTCCACCGCTAGAGCCAGCTGTCACTCTACGTAGATCATAAGGATTACGAGTGTATCCAGGGAGAACTGAGCTGACTGTAAACGCACCGCTTGAAGCAAATTCAGCGAGGTTGGTTTTGCCTAGAATGATCGCTCCTGCCCTCCGTATTTGCTTGACTTGGAAAGCATCATCCGGCGGTATGAAACCTTTGAAGGCAAGGGTTCCATTTGTAGTTGGGAGATCAAAGGTGTCATAGTTGTCTTTGATAACCATTGGGATTCCGTGGAGGGGACCAGTGAGACCCGATTCCTGGTATTGCTGATCAAGTTCCCGAGCACGGTCTAGAGCGTTGGGGTTTATGGTGATTATGGAATTGATATAAGGGCCGTTTTTATCATATGCGTGTATGCGTGCCAAATAGCTCGTGACTAGTTCCTCCGCGGTGACTTTTCCAGACTCCATCATGCTGTGGATCTGATCAATAGTTAATTCTTCAACGTCCAATGCTTTCTCGCATGCAGTGAGGTAGAACATGGCTGCTAGAAGTATGGAGGAAATGCTCTTCAAGCGATTTGGTTTTGTTGTCATGGCCAAGTTCAGTCTCCTTGATGAATGAGGTTGTTAGGCAAGAGGATGGCAAGAGTCAGCAGGGCTGTTCGCTCCAGGAGTCCGTTTACACAGATATATTCGTGGAGTGCGTGGGCTCCGTCACCGATGCTCCCCAGCCCATCCAATGTTGCTGTATACAGACTGGTTATATTGCCGTCTGAGGCACCTCCAGATTGTCCACCAACGAGGTGGACTCCTAGGCTTGTACCACAATCTCGGACAGCATTCCACAGGTTCGTGTTTCGGGCGTTGGATTCCATGGGTGCTCTGTCTACACCTCCTGAGATCTCTAGGTGGGTGCCTGCAACTGTCGTCTTTAAGTTACGAATTTGTCCATCAATCCATGCAGATTGAGCTTGGTTTGACACTCGTACATCTACAACGGCGGAGCATGTAGCGGCCACTACGTTAGCTCTGGTTCCTCCGGCCACTGTGCCGACATTAATCCCCAGGCCTTCTTCGGGTCGATTCAAGCACTGAAGTTGCTGGATCACGTGTGACATTTCCTGAATCGCACTGGCCCCTTCTTCAGGGGCTAGCCCTGAGTGTGCTGCTTTTCCCACGACCTTGATTTCAAATTGGCCTACACCTCTCCTAGTAGTTTTGATGAGACCGTTGGTTCCAAGAGCTGGCTCCATGACGAATACCCTGCCTGACCTCTGTGCATATTTTTCGATATAAGGTTGGGACTCTGCACTTCCTATTTCTTCATCAGAGTTCAAGAGTATGGTGGTGGTAAGTTCTGAAGTGCATCCCAAGGCATCCAGAGCTTTCAGGGCAAATATCATTTGTGTGATTCCACCCTTCATGTCGAAGACCCCAGGGCCCCTTACAATGTTCTGAGCCTTATCCCAGATCACGGGCATGTGCTTGACGGTTCCAATCGGCCAGACCGTATCTGTATGTCCAAGAAGAAGTTGCCGGGGTGCATTGGATCCTGAGGTGGTCTCCTGCATGGCATAAAGATGGCCTCCGGTTTTCTCACCTCCTCGTAGTTTCACTTGAAATCCTAAACTCTCCAAAGGCTCTCGCAAGAATTCTTGAACGGGCAATTGTGTTTCAGGAGATAAGGAAGGGGACTCTATCTTCGTCAGATCCATCAAGAATTTTACTATCTCTTCTTTCTGTCCGAGTATGTGGTCCTGAACCTGCTTAGATAAATCACTCGGCATAATAACCAGCTCTACGGTAGCTTTCGTCTAGTAGCTCTATGGGATGTTGGACTTTGACGCTGGCCCCTGCCAGTATCAATCCAGCACCAATCTGCATGATGCATCCTGGGTTGGCAGTTGTAACAAGGTCGGCTCCAGTCTCCATGATTGTGCTTACTTTGTCCTCTCCAATACTCACACCTAAATCTCCATGTGTGATTCCATATATTCCAGCTCCACCGCAACATTCTTCTTCTCCAGGTAGATCCACGATCTCCAAGTTTGGAATTGCTTTTAGGAGAGCTTTAGGCTCCCTAAATAGACCTTGGCCATGACACAGGTGGCAGGCTGCATCATAGGTGACTCTTAGTGGAATTGCTCCCCCTACCTGGGGTCCATCCGACATAGTTAGAAGTTCTGAAATATCACGTACTTTATCAGAGAAAGCACATGCAATTTTACTATACTTCGAATCTTGCTCCAGGAGATGGCTATATTCTTTTAGGGCAAGTCCGCACCCAGCTGAGTTAGTAGCTATGAAATCGAAATGGTTTGGGTCGAAGGCTTTCAGGTTGGCTATGGCCAACCTGCGGGCTGAATCGGTGGCTCCTCCATGTGCATGTAAGGCACCACAACAACCTTGCTCAGTGACAGTGACGACTTCGTAGCCGTTGATCCGCAAAAGTCTTTCTGTGGCGCGATTGACTCTGGAGAATAGACCGGATTGGACGCACCCCTCTAGAAGTGCTACGCGACCTTTTGGTTGAATTTTGATTGTGTCACTCTTCTCTTCTTCGTCGTGCATTGTTGTAATGTGCTGATTTAGAGTGTTCTTGGTTGAAAAGATTTTAAAGCAAATTTGACATTTGAAATCTTTCTGTCCCTCGTGTACAATAGAAATGTGAAGATCCAATTTTTGTATAACAGTGAATCGCTTTCCACATTGGTCGCACTTAATGTTTTTACCTTCATGTTCAGTCTTTTTGTGTAATCTCAAAATATTATCTTGAGGAAATTCACATTTGATTTTCTTCATTATTCCTCCGTTGTTCTCCATTTCTGCAAAATATTCCAGAAAGTCCAGTTCCTTAGGCCGACTGATGCTAACTGAAAACAACAAACAATAACAACAACTCGTG
>DUCW01000007.1:5733-8434 GCA_012959595.1 Gemmatimonadota bacterium | reverse complement strand
GCCCGACAATAACAGAGGAAGATTTCTACGGGATACCAAAGTTCCGGACGACCTACCTCAAAACTGGATGTTTGAGACTTTCAAAGCCGACGACTCCTACCTTGGAGCGCTCTGCTTTGAAAACCTCGACACCGCGATTCGTTTCTGGAAGGTTTAAAAGATTTCATTGACCTAGAACGAAAATCTATTCCCTCTACTCAAATTATGGCGTGTACCAACTCTATATACCTTATTATTATCCCAGCCTTCATAATTATAGATTCTTCCTTGTACCTATTTGGCTATCTGGAGATCCCAGCCGTCCGGATCCAGAACATGATAGCTATCATACCCTTCTCCGCCGGCCTGATCCCGACGCGGGTTTAGGCCGCGACTCTCTAATTCTTCCCTAACTGCATCCGTGTCAAAATCCTTCAGCCTCCATGAAATGTGATTGATTACACCCGTGAGTGGTGGGCGATCACCACGTCCCGCGGTTTGATTCATTGACTGCCTGTTGTTACGGATGATGATATTACCCACATCTCCAATAGCCAATGAAGCTTGATTTTCGCCATTGTCGCTACGCACTTCCCAACCCATCAAATCATTATAGAAATCCCTGCTCCGACCATAATCAGACACTGCATAAGAAATGTGATCCAATTCAGCAGTTTCGAAAACGGCTTGCGAATCCTTAGAAGAACCAGTTTCCGCTGTGAGAGAAGAGGGGGTCGCTGCACTATGAACGCCCACAACAGCCAGGGCCAAATTTCGAATCAGCTGACGACGATTCACTTTCCCGTTTTCAAAATCTTCCACCATAGTTGCAATTATGTTTTCCATTTTGACTGTATCCTATTTGAAGTGAACTAGAACTGCTTTCAGTAGCCTTCGTGACTTACGGAAGTAGATCCTTCGACAACATACCATGTATTCCTTTGACGCCATCTACCAATTGTGTGACTCGAAGGTCAAGAGCCACCGAGCAAAGTATATAAGCGTCCCCTCGGTCCAGTCCTTTTTCCGTTACTAAAAACTCTACCATCTGTCGTGTCGCTGAACGAGCGGCTTCGTCGAGGTCTGCATCTAAACCCATAGATATATAATGAGTTGGGGTCTCCGCTCTCGGCCAAAGTAGGTTCTGATCTTTATGTAGTTCGACCTCGATGACACCTGACAGAGAAGTTTCTATCGCTGTTCCACTGACCTCGCCATCCCCTTGAGCAGCATGCCCATCCCCGATAGAGAGCAAGCCTCCAGGTACATGAACCGGCAGAAACAAGGTCGCACCCACAACTAGCTCTTTATTATCGAGGTTCCCTGTATGATGACCTGGCGGGTTGCTTGAGACCCGCCTCTTAGAACTGGAGGAGCGACACCAATGGATCCAAAGAAGGGCCTCATGGGTATGACCGCGTCCGTACCCTTCATGTAGGCAACATCATTCTCAAGGTCAAGATCAAAGTAACCCAAGCCACCATAAGGAAAATCACCGGGTAGCGTCCCTCCGTCAGGTAAGAACCCAGATAAACCAAACGGAATCATGTAATCGATATCCTTGATGGTCACCTCCAACACATCACCCGCTTCTGCGTCTTCTACATAGATCGGGCCAGTCAACGGGTGGGACCCAGGACCACGTTCTATAACACCTGCTTCGACTTCCATCATTGAGGATGGAATCGCATTAGGGTCCGCACCTGCCATAATCAGTCGGGTGACACCCCGAGCAATCATTGTCTCTACATAGATCTGTTCTCCTGATTTTATTCTCAATACTGGCTCTACCCCGGCATCGTAATAACCCCAATGGACATTCTTAGCGGTCAGCTCGAGATTGTGATCAATGGGATTCTGAGCTGCCACTGCACTGGATGAAGTCACCCACAAACTCAGACACTGTAGTACAAATACCAACAGGGAAATATTTTTCATTTAATTCTAACTCCCAAGAAATTGAAGATGTAAATACTCAGTGCAGGGCACTACCTCATACCTTCCAATTCTAAAACTGCCCGCCCGTCTCTGATGGTCAACTCCGTACCATACTTAGCGGAAAGATCTATGAAATCCTCCAAGATAGACTGTGCTTGCTCTTGTACAGCAATTTCTGCCAATCCACGACGGGTTAAAAATGGAATATCATCCAAATCGGAACGATAGGTCTCCCCTTCATCCAAATCGAGTGGTATAAACTCCATGCTGACAACTCTCCCATTTCGAATCGTCAATTCTGAAAGGAGACCCTCCCATGGTCGACTTGCTTCATAAGCTCCAATCCCTGGCTGTAGTCCCTGATAGGCCAATCCACCGAGCTGGCGAATTAGAGGTTTCCCCTTGTAGATCTCAAGCCCGTCGAATGCACGTTCTCCGTGGCCCACATACATAGAAGCCCCAGCATCGATGACCATTCTAGCAAAATCACTCTGCCACTCATGGAGATCCGGGACCGTCTCATGGCCCAAATCGTCAAAATCATCACGGTCAATCTGGAAATGTTGGTAATAGATGACAAAATCAGCATGGTCGGTAGCCTCTCCCACGGCCTGGAGATTACGGTCGATATCCTCCTGTTGGCCCGTCCAGACTCCATTGACTGTCCCTGAGATCAGGTCTCTCTCATCACGACTGGTCGTCGCAGCTATTAAGCCAATTGTAACCCCACCTACCTCACCTACCTCCTCTACCTCCTCTACCTCCCCTACCCCACCTACCTCCC
>DUCW01000007.1:0-5716 GCA_012959595.1 Gemmatimonadota bacterium | reverse complement strand
TGCAGACAATCGTGTTGCGGCAACCCCACAATCTCCTAAATCCCATGCGTGGTTGTTGGAAATCGACATCAGGTTAAAACCTAGAGATGCAAGAAATTCCATCACTCCAGGTTCGACCGCATGTGGCCCTCCAGTATTGCCAGGACGTTGTCCGCGAGGTAGCGACGGCTCTCCCAAAACCACCACATAGTCTTCCGGCACACCACAACGATCATGCTCCGATTTGACAGCCATTTCAAAATTCGTAAAAGCAACATCAGCATTGTCCAGAACTGGCCTTAAGGAACCAAACGGGTTCTCCCAAGACAGCCTGGGGTCGATTTTGATCAACGCCTGCCCCGCAACGATTAGTGTGATCTCAGATTCGGGTGGGTCCAGACTGCATCCTATTATCATAACCACAAGTACAGCGATCAAAATTTTATTCGCTTTCTCAATCCAAGGGATGCAGGTGAGATCCATACAGACAGGCACTCTGATCAACTTCCTGTTGATCTGGGTGCTAACAACAATACTACTCCGACAATTACTAACGCTGGAATGTCTCCCACAAAATGTCCCTTTTCGGCAGAGTCGCCTACCGCCTGCACGGCCATAATTCCAGCGTGGACAATACTAGACCAGGCCGTAAAAGCTATAAGACTCCGGTGTGCAGTAGGATTACGAGAAGCAATAACAAGAAACACCCCTAATGTAGCATATACACCCTGGATCATCTGTTCATATTCAGGTTGATTCGGCCGCCATTGCCATCCTGATGGCCACCACTGCATCAACGGGGCAATTCCAAAAATAAAGACAAGACCTACCAACAAGAGAATCGTACTCAACGGTTGTTGGGTTCGATCTTGTTTTACTACTTCCATACCGCCGCCGCCTCATCTAGTCATCCGATTACCGATGCCAAGTTGTGATAGATTCTGCTTCCAAGGGTGGCCTATCCGCAAGCCATGACTAATGTTGTAGTAGTTGAAAACCCAAAAAAATGATGACAGCTGCGGGAGCGAAGAAATGGCAAGGTTAGATTTTGGAAATCGGATCACCCGAGTGTTGATACTCGTCCTAACCCTATTTATAGCATCAGCTTGTGGTGACTCCAGCTCATCTGAATCGTTACAAGTAGGAGGAGGCGCCTTTCCTTTTGAAACGATGCGCTCACCCGTGTCAGGTCTTCGTGGTGTCGTTTCCACCAGCCAACCTTTAGCCGCTAATGCTGGCCTCGACATCCTGAAAAAAGGCGGTAATGCCATAGATGCCGCAGTTGCGACAGCCGCCGTCCTAACAGTCGTTGAACCTATGAGCACGAGCTTGGGTGGCGATGCTTTTATCATGATATACCTGGCCGAAGAAGATCGACTAGTCGGAATCAACGCCAGCGGAAGAGCGGCGGCGGCCGTCAATCTTAAAAAATTGAATGAAAAGCTAGAAAAACATCAGATGGACCGCATCCGTGGAATCTACTCGGTCACGGTACCTGGTGCCGTTGATGGATGGTTCGAAGTACTCGAAGAATACGGAACCATGAGCATGGCCGAAGTTCTTGAACCTGCCATCCACTATGCAGAAAATGGTTTTCCCGTGTCTGAGATAATCGCTGATGCATGGGAGAGCCTTGAAGACTCTGAAGAACCTTCTACGAGAGAAACATGGCTCGTCGATGGCGAGCGCTCTCCTCGTATGGGAGAAGTCTTTGTAAATAAAGACTTGGCCCGAACCTTCCGTTTATTAGCCACCGAGGGAAGAGACGTTTTCTACAAAGGTGAAATCGCAGAAGCTATCGTGAATTATTCCAATGACCATGACGGATTTTTGTCTATGGAAGATTTTGCAGAGCATACCTCAACGTGGGTAGAGCCAATTCATGCCGATTACAAGAACTACCGACTCTACGAGCTGCCTCCTAACGGACAAGGAATTGCTGCATTAGAAATGCTGAAGATCCTAGAAAACGCTGATATGGGAGCGATGGAACACAACTCGGCGGAATACCTGCACTACATCATTGAGGCCAAGAAACTTGCTTATGCGGACATCCAGAAATGGAATGCCGATCCCAGCTTCAACGACTTACCTATCAACCAGATGATCTCCAGTGAATACGGACAGAAACAGTTCAGTAGAATCAGTGCAGGACAAGCTATGGAGCACCCTTCATCAGGGATCCCTGATGAAGGAGACACCGTACTATTGGAAGTCATGGATAAGGATAACAACGCCGTCTCGTTTATTTACAGTCTATACTCCGGATTCGGTTCAGGCCTAGTCGCTCCTGGAACTGGTTTCAGTTTACAGAACCGCGGGGCCCTGTTTTCACGTGAGCCTGGTCATTTGAATGTGATTGAGCCAAACAAGAGACCCTTCCACACAATCATTCCCGCCATGGCGTTCAAGGACGGAGAATTCTTCATGACGTTCGGAGCAATGGGTGGAGCAGTACAACCTCAACAACATGTTCAAATTTTCCTAAACGTCGTCGAATTCGGCATGAATCCCCAACAAGCAGTGGAAATTTCGCGAATCAATCACAACAATGGCTTCAGAGTAACCGCAGAACCTGGAATCTCCGCCGATGTGATCGGACAACTCGAGCGCTGGGGCCATGAGATGACTCATAGGACAACTATCGGTGGCGTCGGTGGTGCCCAACTGATCATGTTTGATCGGACGACTGGCACGATGACTGGGGGATCGACTCCACATAAGGATGGAATGGCGGTCGCTTATTAGCTAGTTTTTCGATCTTGGAGCTATGTCTTTTTACACAGTCTTTCTTAACGTTGAACTAATCGGAGGCGTGCATGTCATTAAGGATTATATTATCGACAATCGCGATACTAGTTCTTGTCGCCATCCTGCAAGTAATTGGAGACAGCGATTCCGCTGACCTAGTGCTGAGAAACGGTAATGTCATCACGATAGACGATGACAACCCCAGTGCCCAAGCCATAGCGATTCGAGAAGGGAAAATTTTGGCCATCGGCAGTAACTCGGACATCGATGAATTTGTCGGGTCACGGACTGAAATCATTGACCTAGAGGGTCAAACCGCCATTCCTGGATTCATCGAAGGACACGCACACTTCACGGGTGTGGGTGAAGCTCAATTGCAGCTAAATCTCATGAACGTAGCAAATTGGGATGAGGTCGTTGCAATGGTGGAAGAAGCGGCCAGCAATGCCGTGCCCGGTGAGCTGATTCTTGGACGAGGTTGGCATCAAGAAAAATGGGACCGTGCTCCTGTACCTAATGTCGAAGGAATACCACTCCATATCACTCTAAGTGCCGCATCGCCCGATAACCCAGTCCTACTGACTCACGTCAGCGGACACGCAGTTTACGCCAACGCCAACGCAATGGAACTTTCCGGAATTGATCATGCAACGCCAGATCCGAGCGGTGGGGAGATCATTAGAGATGGGATGGGTAACCCCATCGGTTATTTCAGAGAAACGGCCAGTCGCCTCCTGTCACCTGCTCGCGAAGGAGCGACTCCTCCCGATCCTAGAAGAATTGTTGAGCTGGCACAAGAAGAGGTGCTGTCGAAAGGCATAACTAGCTTTCAGGACGCTGGTTCCAGCTTTGAAGAAATCGATGTCTTCAAAGAAATGGCGGAAGATGGGAGCCTGGATATTAGACTCTGGGTCATGGTACGAGAATCCGTAGCGGAACTTACAGAACACTTGGCAGCCTACAAGATGATCGGTGTCGGTGATGATCGGCTCACTGTTCGTGCTATTAAAATGGCCATAGATGGTGCCTTGGGATCACATGGAGCATGGCTCCTAGAGCCTTACTCTGATCTTCCTGAGAGTGCTGGGCTGAATACTTCTGACCTTGAAGATGCTGCAGCAACCGCTGAACTGGCGATAGAACATGGGTACCAGTTTGCTATGCACGCAATCGGTGATCGTGGAAACCGTGAGACACTTGATATTTTCCAGTGGGCATTCACCAATAACCCTGACGAAAAAGACCTGAGATGGCGTGTCGAGCACGCTCAAAATCTCCATCCCGACGACATTCCTCGATTCGGCAACCTGCAAGTCATCGCTGCTATGCAGGGCGTACATGCCACCTCCGATGGCCCATGGATTGCTGACCGTTTAGGTCAAGAAAGGGTGGAACGGGGAGCCTACGTCTGGAGAGACCTGATCGATGCCGGTGCAATCATAGCGAACGGGACTGACGCTCCTGTTGAGGATGTAGATCCCATCGCTAGCTATTATTCAAGTGTCTCACGGATGATGGGTAACGGTGAAGTGCTGACTCCGCGACAGAAGATGACTCGCATGGAGGCCTTGAAATCCTACACTATCAATAACGCTTATGCAGGTTTTGAAGAAAACATTAAAGGATCGTTGGAAGTAGGGAAGCTGGCCGATATCACCGTCCTAGACCGTGATATTCTGACCATTCCCGAAGAAGACATTCCTAATATTACGATCAGCTACACCATCGTAGGTGGCGAAATTATGTATTCCGGAGACAGCAACTGAGAAGTTAAGTTGAAAGGCAAAATCAATCAGAAATAGCCACAGATTCGAAATCTTTACCTACGATATCTCTGTAGGTTTCTGGGTCCGTTGCACCCTCCGTCGAGAAAACCATAACTCGAGAACGATGATCTAGATTCAGGCTTTTTCGAAGAACTTCATCTGTGCTGACAACCTCCAAACCGATCAAGCCGGTCACACCTGATTCGCCTGAAACAATAGGGGGTCCGTCGTCTCTTTCTTCAGCTAAACGTCTCATCCAAGGACCTACCCTGGTGTCATCAACTGTCATAAAAGCATCAATACCTGGGCACAGAATCTTCCAAGCCAGTGAAGAAATTTCACCACAAGATAGCCCTCCCATTACGGTTTCGAGTGAACCCGAAGCTGATTCCGGAAGACCAGACTGAGCACTGCGATAAAGACAGTCGGCTTCGATAGGCTCCACCACAGTTATGATTGGTCGCTTAGATCCGTAGTTTTCCCATAGATGTCCACAAACAGCGGCGGCTAGACCACCCACCCCTCCTTGAATAAACATGTGGGTTGGCCAATTGGTCTCGGGTAACTGTGAGAAAGCTTCTTCGACCATCAATGTATAACCTTGCATCACCCAACTGGGTATCTCCTGATACCCCTCGTAAGAAGTGTCCGAAACGACCTGCCAGCCATTGGTATCTGCGTCATTAGCCACCTGAACCACAGCCTCGTCATAATTACCTTGTAACCGAACCACTTCAGCTCCAAAGGAGGCTATTTCCTGAGCACGACGTTCTGTGACGTGAGCCGGAACATAGATGACACAACTGCAACCACATTTCTGTGCACCCCATGCAACCGATCTTCCATGATTTCCGTCGGTAGCACACACAACCGTGACGGACTGTGGGTCCGCTTCCTTCCCAATCATCCTAAGTTCCCGTTCCAATACCCTGGAAACTGCGTAGGATCCTCCCAGAGCTTTAAAGCTCGCCAGTCCGAATCTGGTCGATTCGTCTTTAACCCAAATTTCAGAAACACTTAACTCTTCAGCGATGCCTGGAAGAGAGTAAAGACGAGTAGGAGAATAGCCGCTCCACTGTTCGATCTCTACTTTGGCTCGCTCATACTCAGCAAGAGAGACTACAGAACGCTCTTCCTCTCCGTAGATCCGATCCCGCTCCAGATTCTGATTGACTAAGAATTCCATCTTTTAGCTAAAAACAAGCGACCAAATCAACGCC
>DUCW01000006.1 GCA_012959595.1 Gemmatimonadota bacterium | reverse complement strand
TTGCCAAGGAACAAATGCCAGAAACGGAAAACCCACTAGACAATATTAGGGATGAATTTGAAGCACGCGGGTTCCCCGTATATGTGACAATGGTAAAAGGGAGCGGAAAATTTGCGGGACAATTCGCATGGCACAATGAAGATTGGAACACTGATAAACAGGTATTGCCTGATGAGAAAAAATCTACCCCCACCGCCTCCGAACATTTTTCTGGAAAGAAAGAAGACTGGATAGCAAATGACAGGAAAAGTCTGGGTATTTTAAGATCAATTGGCATTGATTTAAATCCCATCGATGTTCCTCTGAAAGATTTTTCGATGGAGGCACTGCGTCCTTTGTCTGCTGAATCAGCCGCAGCTTTTGGAAGCTTTCTGTTAGAAGACCGAGATGATGAACTTACCAGGCCAGGTCGGGCTAGTGGCTGGAGAGTAGGTCAGACCGTCCCAGCTGTAGCCTACCTCCAAGCACAGAGTGTTCGCGGTATTATGATGCAGCAGCTATCAGATGCTCTTGGAGATTTTGAGGTATACGTTACTCCTTATGGTGATTCGCGGACCAGGTTATCGGAAAATCCTCAGTCGCCAGTTCCACCTCCAGCATCTAGTCCAGCAAATCCACCAACTCGAAGGTCGGCAACCTCACATTTTTTCCAGTTAGCCAATCATGCTTGTTATCCAGCAGTGGCGGTGTGCAACGGATTTGGTGACGATGGTCTTCCCACTGGGATTGTATTCGTGGGCAAGCCTTTTAGTGAAGCAAAAATATTGGCTGTAGCAAAAGCATTTCAGGATGCAGCTGGTTTTCATCAAAGGGTTCCTGATTTGAATGGATGAGGACGGCGGAGTGGGATGTTGTCAGAAAATCCTAGGAAAGACTATGCACTTATGCTCTCCATAGGGGAAGCCGTACGAGATTAGGTACTATTCGACCAGTGATAGACCAGTCAAGGGTAAGGGTGTTCGTTGTAGACTGGCCCACCAACTACCTCGAATGACAGGTATAGGGCGTCGGATAGTTACCGGTGAATCAATGGAAACAATGATCTGTAATATGGGAGTGCGCTAAGGTTCTACCGAATCGAAAAATTGGAACCAAATCTGCCCATAAAATTCATGGTGACGGTGCCAATATAGCTAAAATTATCAGACGGTTTTCACTGTTATTGTGGATCCCATGGGGAACATTTTCCGGGGCAACAAGAAGAGATCCCGGTTGCATGGGTACTTGCTCATCTTCTAGTAAGAACAATCCAGATCCGTCCACAACCTGATATAATTTATCCATCCCTTTGTGGCTATGAAGATCATGTTGCTGACCAGGCTCGAAACAATTTAAGCCGACCAATAAACGATCAGACTTAAACAAAGTTTGTTTTGCCATCTTTTTGGGATTGAATATGGCAATATTTTTTGGTTGATGAAAACTACGGCACTGGTCTTTTGTACTCAAGGGATCTTCTCTCCTTGCAAAGGGGGGGTGTGTATTGGATTACGTCGTGCTTTAGTTATTTGTTCGAATGAATAGCCCAATCCCAAAAGGTTGGGTTCGCTGAAAGGAAGCCCAAAGAAAGAAATCCCAACGGGTAAACCGTTACTAGTAAATCCTGCCGGAACTATAAGGTCTGGAAAGCCACTGAGATTTGCGAGATTGGTTGCGGAAATAGCAGGATCGGGTGATGAAGAGCCACGGTTTTCACCCAGCGGTCCAGGTGGACGTGGTGAAGTTGGGTAAACAATTGCATCCAACTCTTTCTGTACGATGAGTCCTCGGAGAACCTCTCTTACTAGAGGCATTCCATGGTTAGCCATAGCAAGGTAATCATAGTCTTGTAAGGATCCGCTACTCAATTCCTGTTGGAAGAGGGACCAGCGGGTTGGGTTCGTTCTTTCTCCTTCCTCCGGTGAAGCTAGGATTTTTTGGCTTCTTTGGACCATTTCCTCCAATGTTTTGGGGTATTTGGAATCTAAAGTAGCCAGATAATTCTCAATTTGATACTTGAATTCCCTCCAGCGGATGGTGGTATAGAACTCAGCTTTCGCTTCGAGGAGCCAGTTAGGATAACGAACGTCAATTATGGTCGCTCCGGCATTGCGCATGGCTTCGAGTGAAGCTTCAATGATCCAATCTACTTCGGTGTCGTAGCCTAAAAAATCTCGAGCCACTCCTATCCGGGCCCCGTCCAACGCACTGGGATCCAGGTACTTAGTATAGTCAATATCTAGCACTCCAGAGCTTTTTTCAGTGGCAGGATCGTTTGGGTCTACTCCGGTCATGACACTTAACATTGCGGCGACATCAAAGATATGCCTGGCCATGGGTCCAGCCATATCAAAGGATAGGGCCAGAGGTACAATTCCATCACGACTTATCAGTCCGTGGGTAGGTTTTAGACCCGCGATCCCATTAGAGCTTGAGGGGCCTCTCACTGACCCACCAGTATCAGTACCTATACCCAATTGGGAGAAGGAAGCTGCAATCGCAACTCCCGTTCCACCAGATGATCCGGATGGGGTTCGGTTCAAATCATGGGGATTCAACATAGGACCATCGATCGAGCTGATAGTAACACCGGAAGCGAATTCGCTCATGTTAGTTTTGCCTAGAATGATGGCACCTGCTCCTCGAAGTTTTGTCACTATGAAGGCATCGTTGGGAGGTATAGATCCTTTCAGTAGGATAGACCCCGCTGTGGTGGCCATGTCTTGCGTGTCGACATTGTCTTTCAAGACAACCGGTATTCCGTGGAGTAAGGACCGAGGTCCTTCAGTTCGTCTTTCAGCGTCCAGTGCACGAGCGATTTCTAGGGCGTTTTTATTGAGGGTGATCAGAGCGTTTAATCGCGGACCTTTATTTTCGTAAGCTTCTATCCGTGCCAGGTAAAGTTCCACCAATCGCTCTGACGTCAGTGTTCCTTCATCGAAAGCTTCGTTAATATCCGAAATGGTCGCATTAGAGAGATCGAATATTTGTCCTGATAGCCTGGTGTTGGTGGGATTTAGGACGAGGATAGCTGAAATCACACATATGCAAGTTTGGGTCAGAGTAGCTGTTATAGCTTTAGTCATTGGAGAGTGCCTCCTGATTCAATGTACTAGGGCAAGCCTTGTGATGCCGTCTAGTCCAGGATAGGGTAGTCGTGTCTTTGCCGATAGAAGAGATCTAAAATTTCTCTAGAGGTCATAGTGAGAGTGGTGTCTGAATTGAACCGAAGTCAATTTTGGTGCAAATATTCAACTGGCTAAAGTCAAGTGGGTAGTCGATGGAATTGTTTCAAGCTGTAATGAAGAGACGCAAAGCCTTGAGGATTGCTGGCATTTCTGCGATGGCGGCAATCAGCGGGTTAGGAATTGTACGTTCCTTTCTAGCGGAGGTAGGTTTTGACTTAATAAGGGAAACTCGACCCAAAATGGGTACCTTGGTCACGATTTCAGTGGTCCATCGAGATACTGCTATTGCCAGGGCTATCCTAGACGAAGCTTTCACAGAAATCGATCGACTGGAGAATCTGTTCAGTAGGCATCGGGAAGGAACACCAGTATGGGTACTTAACCAAGAGGGGATTCTGGAGAATCCGGCCCCAGAGATAGTAGAAGTATTGAGGCATTCCCTGGAGATTGATGCCCTGACCGATGGAGCTTTCGATGTTAGCGTAGCACCTCTGATAGATCTTTACTCAAATAGTTTTGAAGAAAGGGGAGGAGTGCCATCAGCGGCTGAGATTGACAATGCACTCAATTTAGTCGGGTCAGAAAATATCGCTTTTGACACAAATAAGATCGTATTTAAACGTTCAAGGATGTCATTAAGTTTCGATGGAATTGCCAAAGGATTCATCGTTGACAAGGTCATTGAAATTCTAAAGAAAAGGGGGATTAGAGGGGGCTTGGTCGATGCGGGAGGTGACATGGGTGCAGTAGGTAAGAACCTGTTAGGTCAGAGTTGGCGGTTAGCCATTCAGCATCCGCGAATACCTGACAGTTACCTCAGCTTGATCAGTATTGGAGAGGGAGCTGTAGCGACCTCTGGGGATTATATGCAGTACCTAACTGAGGATTTGGTGGTTCATCATATTATTGATCCTCGTCTTGGCACGTCTCCCGATCATACTAGTTCTGTCTCCGTGGTAGCACCTACTGCAGCGGACGCAGATGCTCTTTCAACTGCCATCTTAGTTTTAGGGCCCGAGGAGGGAATTCCTCTGCTAAATGAGTTGCCTGGAGTGGAGGGCATTTTGGTAACTAAAGAGCAGGAGATCATCAAGTCTGAAGGATTTTCTCGTTACGAAGTAACTATTTAGTTGGTTTGACGTTTAAAGCGCATGTCAAAAACTCTTCCCCAGGATCCAGATAGCTCTGTAGCTACGTCTCTTTTGTTTCGTCGAAATCTTATGATTCCATTGGACGAGAAACGTTCTGAAGTCCAATGGGTGTCGAACCCGGGCACTCCAAATTTGCCCACGAAAGCGTCTTTGTATAGGGGCGTAAGGGCTTGTATCCGTCCAGGCTCTTGCTCTACTGCCAACTGATTATTCATTATTTTAACTATGTAAGTAGTGTTAGAGTCCTCACTACTATAGGTGCCAGTGAAAGTTTGCAATTCTTCAATATCTGGAGTCCACGGGGTCGTTTTCTGGTAACGCTTATTCGTATACTGCCAGGAGTCTAAGGAAAATGCTTTGGCATTACCTTTTTGGATTTCAAAAATGTAATCGGTTGTGGTAGTAGGATTTAGAAAGACAGAAGGTGAGGTGGGAGTGAGTTTGTTGTTTCCGTCATAGAGATCACCGTTTTTTAGCTCCAATTGCTTTGTTTGCCCAGTCACAGGCTCATAATAAAGTCCAGCATACGAAGCGACTATTTCTGGGGTCAATGTGATAGCTCGGGGCGGTTCGGGATCCTTCAGGAATTCACCGATGAAAATTTCAGCTAATTGATCTCTGATCAAACCAGGGTTGGCGTCACTGGAATTACAAAGTGATGCCAGTGAAAGCTGGTGTTCTGGATACCTGGAAACGAAAGCTCTGTAACCCGCTGTAGAACCAGTATGACTTATACGTTTCACGCCTTTGAAGGAATCGATCTGAAGTCCGCCTGCGTAGGTAATCTCAGAATCATCTGTCAGACGTCCCTGCTCGTGCATCATTTCTACGAACCTCTGTCCGCCGATCGTACCGTCTTCCAAAGCTTGGTTCCAAATCAATAGATCTCCTACTGTGGTGAGTAGGCCACCGTTTCCATGCACATGTTCTATGGGTTGTAGGATCTCGAATTTTCCATTTTCCAATGCTCGGTAGGCGGTGCTTCGTCCCTTTACTATTCGCCTGTGGTCATCACGCCACTGCGTATTTTCTAAGCCAAATGGTTCAAAGATATTCTCCATCGAAAACTCTGCAAAAGGGATTCCGCTTACGCGTGCCACCACCATAGCTAGCAAGTTATATCCAGTGTTACTGTAGGAATATTCAGTTCCAGGATGGAAATTAAGTGCAGTTTGGCGACTGATAATATTTAAAACGTCATCGTGATTATGGCTGCGTTCATGTCTTGGCCATCCAGATATGGAAGCGACTGAACCCCAGTCTCTGAGCCCACTCGTGTGAGTCATCAAGTGACGCAGAGTAATTTTTTCCCCATAATCGGGCACTTCAGGAACATGCTCTCGCACGTCGTCGTCGAGAGTGAGTTTTCCGTCCAAGGCAAGAAGTACGATTGCTGCTGCCGTAAATTGCTTCGAAACAGAACCATTTTCAAAAACCGTTTCGATAGTATTCGGAATGTCATGTTGCAGATCAGCCATTCCGTAAGCCTTTTCTAGAACAATTTGACCGTCTTTCATTATACCGACTGCACAACCGGGAGAGGTGGTGTTGTTCCAGTGTTCAAAAACACGGTCTATTTGAGATGTTCGACTATGACTATCAGGAGGGACACAGGAGGTCAGGATAGCAACGGCAATTATAATTAGATGGCTGGTCTTCAAGAGGCCCCTCCCTTATCAGCAAAAATGTTTAGGTTGGACAGAACCTACTTCTGGCGGATTCGTTTACGCAATCGATCTTTCAACTGGAGTGAAATTTCACCGAGTGGTACCATAATGGATTAGAATGCTTGCTTTAGTCTTTTCAACGGATCGGACGATCACATAGAGACGGTCATATTCGTGGTCTTGAATTGGAGAGCTCTGCCCACCTAGAAGTTTAACCAGTTCTGGAGTGGTATTAGAATGCCCACTGACCAGATGCACCCCCTGTGCTTTCATTAGGTTTTCTGAAAAAGCTTCTAAGTGCTGTGGGTCGTATAGCTGGATTGCTATTCCTGAGAGAGAGGCCAGAGGCTCAACTGTATCGCGGGTACGTTGGAAATCGGTGGAATGTATGTGAGTGATCTCAGCATCTTTCAAGACTTCAGAGAGCAACTCTGCTCTTTTCCTGCCTTCCGATGAGAGCGCCGCGTCGTTTGAGTTGTCCATTTTTTCAGCATGTCTAACCAAGTAGATGACCGTGGTCGTTTCTGTTTGGCCTCGAAGTGGCGTCATAGGGAAAAGACTAAAACCCAAGAAGAGTAGTTTTAGCAAGTTGTCGTGTTTGATTTTTTTCATGTTTTCATACTCCTAACAATCGGATGTTGGTCATCTCTGTCGTGGAAAAGATCAGATCCATTAAACAACTCTGCAAGCATTCATTGCTTTTTCTCTCATCATTTCTCTAAAATCTAGATGGAATTTACGATTATTTAGCTATGGATTTTTCAAAATGACTTTCAGTTTTCGGTGTATTTGTGTTGTTTTGGCCCTACTAACGGTGGGACGTCCCAGTTTGTCACAAGCTCAAGGTAGGCCACCTCTAAGTTCCTCTAGAAGTGTCAGTTTGTCTGGGGGTATATTGCGGTATGCACTAGAAGCGGAGGGGAAGTCTACTGCTTTAATCGCATTATCAACTGACTATGAAAATTCAGATCGAACTCGTATTGAATTTGGGGCTACTTATTCTAAGCCCGAGGTGACGTCTCCTGTAGAAGAGTCTGTTCAGGGTAGCACTATATTTTCGCATATTGCAACTATGACGGCTGGAGTCCAGGCAAGCTTTCCGATGGGATTCTTGCAACCGTACCTGGGTATCAGCGGAGGTCTTTTTGTTCGCCGCGATGAAAATCCACAGGGGGTCCGGTATTGGAAATCGACTATTTCTGTGCCGCTGGGTGTTCGAGTGCAGATCCTAGGCTCTGTTGGGCTCAGGGGCGAATATAGAGTCCGGCGGGATCAGCATGAGTTTTTCCCCCATACCAGCAGTGAGTTCACCGCGGGTATTTACTGGATTTTCTAAACCCAAATAAAAACGTTGTTCTCTGGTCATAATCGAGGTAGACTACCTTGCAGTAGGATGCGCGAAGTGAGGGTCGCCCTCGGATCCTTTAAGGATACCGATGGAGGAAAGTCCGAGCTCCATAGGGTAAGGTGCCGGGTAACGCCCGGGGACTGGTTTTGGCCAGTTACGGAAAGTGCCACAGAGAGTAGACCGCCGATGGCTCTATTTAGAGAACAGGCAAGGGTGAAAGGGTGCGGTAAGAGCGCACCGGGCTGCCGGAGACGGAGGTTGCAAGGTAAACCCCACCTGGAGCAAGGCCAAATAGGGGACGAAGAAATGCCCGTTTCGTTTGAGTCCCGGGTAGGCTGCTTGAGTCTGTCAGTAATGGCAGTCCTAGATAAATGGCCCTCCTGCTGCTTTGGCAGCAGACAGAACTCGGCTTATTAACGCGTGTCTGACTTGCGCCCGTAGCTCAGCTGGATAGAGCACTGCCCTCCGGAGGCAGAGGTCACAGGTTCGAATCCTGTCGGGCGTATTGTAGGGAAAACAATAATCTATTTAGGAGGAACATGATGAAACGAAGACACTTGATCAGTTTGGGTTTCTTGTTGTTCATTTTACAGACAGGATGTGGGTCTGAAGCTGCAGATGAGTCTAACGGTGGCCCAGCCACTGCGAGTTCAGAGCCTTTCAAATTGGGGACATTTGAGGTAAATGGACAACCTCGATTAGGTATTGTTCTGAGAGATAATTTAGTAGTGGACCTTGTTTCTGCTAATACTGCTCTTCAGAAAAATCCTAGCTTTTCAGAGATTCCCATGCCATCAGATATGTTGGAACTGATTGGGAGTTATGAATCTGGCTTGAAACACCGTTTATATGAGATAGTCAATGATTTGAACCACAATAATGGATTGGAAGGGCCAGGAAAATCAGATTTTGTTTATGAGGTGAGTGACTTAAGAACTCTTCCTCCAATCATGTATCCCAGCAAGAACATGAATGCAGCGGTCAACTTCTACACACACGCATGTGAAGGCTGTACCGCGGAACAGTTGGCGGAGAGGACTCGGCAGCGACAGGAGAATCGGGGGGTGCCCTACCTGTTCCTCAAACCGACCCGCGGCGCGATCATCGGCAACGGCGATGATATCGTGATACCTTATGGCCGTGACCGAATCGAATGGGAGGTTGAGCTGGCAATCGTCTTTGGCACTGAGGGTAAGTACATCTCTGCAAGGCGAGCTTACGACTACGTGTTCGGCTACATGGTCG
>DUCW01000005.1 GCA_012959595.1 Gemmatimonadota bacterium | reverse complement strand
CGTCTAGTAGATCATCTTTTATTTGAAAAGCCAGTCCCAGCCAATGCCCGAACTCTTCCAAGCAATTCAGTGTGCTTCTCTCTGCATCCGCAGCCATACCTCCCATCATCAAAGACGCTTTGAGCAGAGCCCCAGTCTTCATTCGATGAAGATTTTCCAGTTCCTCAGGTGCCACGACACTACCTTCACCTAATAGATCCAAATATTGGCCACCAACCATACCACTCGCACCAGCAGCAGTATTTAGTTCCATGATAATCTTACGCTTCAAAAGATCGGTAGATCGTAACTGTTTTAATGCCATGGTTGCCCATAATGAAGCCGCCGGAATCAGGAATGCCCCTGCTTGAAGAACATCTTCCTCTCCATACACTCTATGTGGCGTTAATCGGCCGCGTCTTAAGTCAGCATCGTCCATACACGGCAGATCGTCGTGCATAAGAGAATATGAGTGAATGAGCTCGACAGAAGCTGCCAGATCGTATATATCTGACTTCGAAGTTCCTCCACTGATACGATAGGCCATAACACACAAGATCGGCCTCAGGCGCTTTCCCTCACTCATTACTGAATAACAAATAGGCTTTGCGACTCCCGAAGGTAGCCTCTTTTTGATCCATTCACTAAAACGACCCAGCGATTCATGCACCTTATCTTTCTCCAAGGTTAAGAATCTTTCTAGGTCAGATTCCACTTCCTCAGATGGCACTAGGAGTTCTCTTTCAGTTGACGGACCTCCAGGTTGTCACTTGATCCTATCAATTCTTTCACTCTGAGTTCTGCATGATTAAGAATCACTTCGGCTTCCCTTACATGTTGGATGCCTTCCTCAAAGAGTTCCAATGCGACCTCTAAGTCAATTGTATCCTCTTCCAAGTTACGTACTATTTCGGTCAACCTAGCAAGCTTCTCTTCTAGGGTTGAACCTGTTACAACGTTGTCTTCCACCATTCTATCCGAACCTTTTCAAAATCCACTTTCTTGCTAAATACTAATTCTTCAACTGTCTTGTCCTAGTGCTTCACAGGAAATTGTTCCGTCTGACACTCTTAATGAAAACTGAATTCCAGCTGGAATACTTTCTACTGTTTTTAGGATTTTTCCCTCAGAATTTCGAGGTAATGCATAGCCCCTAGATAACGTGGCCAGTGGAGAGAGAACTTCCATCATACTCTCTAGACTAGAAAGCTCTTTTCTGGTAGTAGACATTACTGCACGCATTGCCGATTCAAGTTCGTCAGCTGTCCTATTCAGAAATTCCCCTTGAGGATTAACAAACGTATCCTGAAAAGTCATTAATTTATCTCGTCCAGCAATCATTTCCTTGCAATATTTAGATGTCCGCCCACTCATGGCCAAAAACATAGATTCAAATACAATAGCCAACAGATCTTTGAGCATCTCGCCATCTTTGACAGCCATCTCTGCACCGGCCGAAGGAGTGGGGGCTCGGAAATCAGCCACTAAATCCTATGAAATATATATCTCTCTGGTAAAATGAA
>DUCW01000004.1:7169-8801 GCA_012959595.1 Gemmatimonadota bacterium | reverse complement strand
CGAGCGAGAAGGCGCCGAGCGGGAGGTCGACGGTGTCGATGAAGAGTGTCGTGATGTTGCCGGAGGGGATCAAGGGCACCAAGGTCTGGGGTTACACCGGGAAGCGGGGTGCGAAGGGCAAGGACTACAAGGCCGAGTTGACCGGGACCGGGGCCACCATCGAGGCCACCCGCCCGTTCGGGGCGAGGGAGAACCTGACGGTGATGCTGGAGTGGCCCCCGGGGCTGCTGGACCGACGGGCCTACGAGGACGAACGGGTCCTGTCCTTCGAGAGCCTGATCAAGGTCGAGAAAAACGGGGACCTGCTGGTCACCGAACGCATTGAGGCCCGCTTTGCGGGGAACATGTTTACCCGTGATTTGTCCATTGGGAAGGAGGTGCAGTGGATCCAGAAACTGGAGTCATTTATGTGGGTTCAAGAATGAACCCTTCTGTCTATGGTCTAGTCCAGGATCCAGAGGTTTCTACGATGCGTTATATACAGGGTCGTGCTTCAGCTCGTGGTCCTCAGAGATTGCCATTGATGAAACCACCATATGGACGTATCACTGCGATTGATCTTAATAGTGGGGAGCATCTATGGATGATTCCCAACGGTGACACTCCGTCTTCTATTGAGGATCATCCCGCACTTCAAGGATTAACAATTGGAAGGACAGGGAAGCCTACTCGGGCGGGAATTCTCGTGACGAAAACTTTGGTTTTTGCGGGGGAAGGAGCAGGAGGAGATCCAGTCCTCCGTGCTCATGAGAAAGCTACAGGGAAAATCTTAGCTGAAATAGATCTTCCAGGTAGTCAGACTGGGTTACCGATGACCTACGCCCTTGAAGGCAAGCAGTACATAGTCTTGGCTGTGGGAGGCACTCCCGACAGGTCGGCCGAGTTGGTAGCTTTGACACTTCCTGACTGATAAGAAGATCCTTTTGATCTGGACAGTCGTGTCCCCTTTTTGATCAATCGAGCTTGCCGTTCTCTATGTTTTATGTCTTGGGTCGACCTGGTTAGAGATGATGCGCCCGAAAAGAAATATCAGTATACTTCGGCAGAAATATATTTTTTTTGAGTCAAGAAAGGAGATACTCGAATGGGGTTTCGTTGGACATTAGTTTTTTTGGCCTTGGTCTTTGGGTTTTCTCTTGGTTCTCAAGGGGCCAATGCACAAGGGAGTTCTACATTGATTGAAGTAGGAGAAATAGCGCCAGATTTTACTATGAAGGGTGCTACACGTTACGGAGTTTTACAAGATCCTGTTCGTTTGTCCGATCTCCGTGGAGAAACCGTGGTGCTTGCGTTTTTCTTTAAGGTTAGGACGCGTGGCTGAACAGTCCAAATGACAGCGTACCGTGATCAGTACGCAAGCCTTTTTAATGGTGGACAAAATGTCGTTTTAGTCGGTATTTCAAACGACTCTGAAGAAGAATTGGGTTCCTGGGCAAAGGATATAGATCTGCCATTCCTTTTTGCTAGTGACGCCGACAATAACGGTGCTACTTATAAAGCTTTTGGCGGTGGCCTGAGGGATAATGAGATGGTTGATAGCAGGGCTGTGATAGTTGTCGGACCAGATGGTCGTATTGCTGGGACTATAGAAAGCTTCAATCAGAATGACCCGATGGCATAAGAACAGTTGGG
>DUCW01000004.1:6718-7133 GCA_012959595.1 Gemmatimonadota bacterium | reverse complement strand
CACCTGAATCGAACTAAAATTCAAGTTTTAGTTTAGTAAAATTATAAAGAGGAAGTTCCGTACTTAGTATGGGGCTTCCTCTTTTATATATCCTTTGAGGGGGGGGTTAGGGTCCCATCAATCTTTGGGTAGCCCCGACTAGGTCTTGTGAAGGGCCAACTCCTGTATAAACCACCTTGCCTTGTTCGTCTAACATGACCACGATTGAGGTTGTAGTCGCGTTATACGCTCTCACTGCTGCTCCTCGCCCATCCCACAGAAATGAGTAACCAGGGTCGTGATCTTCTAGGTGGCGTTTGACTCTTCTCACACTCTGGGAAACTCCAACGGCCACTGCTACGATGTTCATTTTGTCGCCGTATGCACTCTGGATTTGATCGAGTTGTGGTTGAAGTGCTTCACATTGTTCACACCA
>DUCW01000004.1:0-6708 GCA_012959595.1 Gemmatimonadota bacterium | reverse complement strand
ATCGCGAACTCGCTGCGGCGCATTTGCTTGGATAGGGTCAACATACTTGGAAGTTCCCGAATACAAGGTTCACACCAGGTTGCCCAAAATTCAATAAGGGCGGGCTTACCAGTGGTATAGTTCAACAGGTCCACTGAGTTGCCATCTAGATCTTGCAGTTGCGCAGAAGGTCCCTCTGAGCCAATGGAAAGTGACACGGATCCTGATTGTCCTTGAAGGCTCATCGGAAGGATCAAGCTCAAGGCCAGTAAACTGGCAAGAATTCTCATAGTATCCTCCTAGAAATTGTAACCGGCCAAAATCAAATAGTATTCAGCCATAAGAAGCATGATCACAGCAGCTATTTTTTTCATCCAAGCCATCCAAACTCCGGATTTTGGAAGTGCTGCTCCGAAGCCAGAGAACAAGCCAACACCTATCAAAAGTGCAGTCATGCCGAGTGAAAATACAAAAAGATAAACGAATCCCATAGCACCTGACTGGGTAGCTGCTACCCAAGTTAAAACTACTGCGAATGCGGGTGCTCCACAGGGTGCTGCTATTATTCCTGATGTAGATCCTAGAAGAAACACTGCCGGATATGATCCAGCATTGAGAGTTCCTGTCCACTGCAAAAATTTCTGGGGTGCCGATACTGGAATGACATCAAACATTGCCAGAGAAAAAATGAGCAAAAGGTTGCCAACAACAAGTCTAGTCCATGGGCTGGCACTGACCGTTCCGAAAAGGCTGCCAGTCATTCCTGCTAAAAGCCCTAAAAGTGCGTAAAATAATGCGAGCCCTAATGCATAGGTCAATGTCAATCCGATAACCCTCGAGCGCGGTTGTCCAGCTTGGGTTGTGCCCGCTAAGACGGATGCAGTAATGGGTATAAGAGGGTAGACACAGGGCGTAAGGCTTGTCATGACTCCTGCAGAGAACAGGACTACCAGTGCAAAGATTGGGTTTTGCGAAAGTATAGTAGACAGATCGATCCCTTCGAATGCTTGGAAAATCATCTTAGAGCCACAGTACAGATGTAGAGTTTGAGTTTCCAGAACACTCCATAGGTATCCGCTTTTCTTTTCGTAGTATCAGTGGGAGTTGGGTCATTTGTTGTCGTAAGCTCCAGTGAGGACAAAACTAACCGACAAGAAGGTTTACAAGCAATCTAGAATTGGGAATGGAGTTTATAAAGGGATGGTCAATCTGAAACTCTAGTGGACAATTTTTGCAATGCTAATCGAGTTCCAATTCCTAAATTAGTGCTGGTTGCCCCCAAGATCCCGGAAGAAGTCAGAGTGATACACATTAGTAGCCATCCAGGAATATTTGTACTGTTTTCAAGAGTTTCTAGCAAGACGTGTACGTCTCCATTCAAGGATCTCCACACCAGCAGAAGTAACCATGAGCTCACAGCTACAAGAGCAGAAAATGTGCAGGGGCGAGTTTGCCTGGTAGTTAAGCCATATAGAAAACCTAGCGTGGGTATGGCTGGCCAGCCTAAAAACAGGGTTCCTGAAACCATAGAAATGAAGAGGAATAGAATGATCATGGGTCACCCACAGGAATGAGTTCCACGATTTTGACTGAAGATTTAAGCATTTCTTCAATGTGCTTTGGGAAGTAGAGATCTTGAAGGTTTCCAGATGACCAGTCGTCCAACCGATTCTTGTAGGCGGGACTTAAGGGATTTCCAGATTGTCCTCCAGGGTAAACACCCTTGGCTATTATACTGTCTCCCAATTCTACGACCATTCTCCAACTGGCCCCGTGTCGTCCACTGCCAGAGTTTGGACTCAGGGTTTCGGGCCCCCCTTGTACAGGTACACCGAGTGCTGACAATCCAGGAATATTCATCAGATGGTATATGTTTGCTGTCTGTACTTTGTCCCACCGCCAGCCTCCTTCTGATTTTGTTCCATATTGGTTTTTGATTGTTTCAAAGGCTTGATCTATGGACTTAATCAGAATGTCGTCCCTATTCTCTTGTCTATCTGTTGTCGATCGATCGTCCCACCATTTATTATCAGGCGTTTGCAGTAATGCTGCCAGGACAGTGCTTCCTGGTCTGACGACAGCTCGGCCTTCCTCATCCTCTAGTTCGTCCCAGGTATTCTCAGCAAGTTTGTTCATTGCGGCCTCAAACAAGATTGCTCGTTCGTTACTCTTCGTATATAAACGATCCCATTCCGAGAGTAGCGATATAGCCTCCTGGGCACTGGGGCTGGAGTCATAACCGAATGTATTGGCAGCATTCAAGAAGGCGGCCACAAAAATGTCTGCTCTGGCGCTACCTGGATCGGTCTGAAATTCGATCAGGTCCTCCAGGGTGTAAGTTGGATCTGATCTGAGTAGCTGGTTTATGCGCATTGCTCTCCATGGTGGAGGCCAGTCAGAGCCGAGGTAACTTTTATAGAGGGTAGGATCGACAGGCTGCTGGTTGCTGGAAGTTAAATAACCTTGTTCTGGGTTGATTGATCCAGGATAATCTGAAATGTCAAGCCAGCTTTTCCAGTCATTATCCGAGATGGAGCCATCGTATATTTGATCCCCACTGGTGTCGAACGGACGGATGGGATAACGCCCAGCTGATCGGATAGCTATGTTCCCGAGCCGATCAATGACCAGGCCATTTTGAGTTGGAGCCATCCAAGATTCCATCCCCGACATCCAATCATCTACAGATGTAGCTTTAGCGATAGCTACGAGTGCATCTAACTCTCCAGATTCTTCCAAGACAGTCCAGCGCATCGAAGTGTATACGTTGTCCTCTTCAGCTACTGGTCCTCGATGTGTGTGTAGGATGGTGTCGGTTTGTATAACTGATCCCTCGGTGCCGACGTATGTCTCCACACGTTTCTCGAAGTATTGCCATTGATTGTCGACAATGTAGGCCTTGGGATCTTGGGGATCGTCTACCTGTTCTTTGTAGAAATCCATTACGTCTGAGCCAGTGTTGGTGAAAGTCCAGGCTACATTCCGATTAAATCCGATAAGAATACTAGGGCTTCCAGGGATGGTCACTCCGTAAACATCTAGTTCTCCAGGTACATTGAGGTGGGCTTCATACCATATGCTGGGCAGCGTGAGATTTAGGTGAGGGTCTCCAGATATGATGGGGTTTCCATTGCTGGATCGACTAGCTGAGATTGCCCAGTTATTGGAGCCCAGAGTGGTTTCGAGGAAGTGGTTTTGGTCCAGTTCCTCGGGTAGAGTGAACAGGCTTAAATCTGATGGAGAATCTCGTGGTCCAGCGTAAGGGTCGCCAGGTTCAGCTAGAGGAATTGGGTCAAATCTAGGTTGTTTTTGTCCGTTAGGCTGTATTGGTTCTTGAATCCAACTGTTCACCGGGAAAAGGGCATTGGCAGCATCTTCCCCAACCAATCTAGCGGCTAAAATTTTTCTTCTTTCGGTGTTTTTCATCGAAAGGGTCCAGCCCATATTCTTATTAAGATATGCTGAATATTGTGGGAGCCATTCCATGGGTTTCTGTCCCAGAAGATGATATTCTAGAGGTAATTTTGATGCAGTCATTTCTCCAATCCAAGCATTGACACCTTGTGCGTATGCTGCCTGGTAGCGATGAGACTCCGATGTTGGAGCTAACTCCGAATGGTTTTTTTCAGCTGCCCACGCGAGTCCAAGCTGGCGAGCTTGCCTATCAAGAGGAAGAACTCTTTCCCCAAGAATCTCTGTTAAAGTTCCGGCGGTGGAACGGGTTTGTAGCTCTAGCTGGAACAGTCTGTCTCTGGCTACAGCATAGCCGAGGCCAAGTAGAACATCTTCGATAGTTTGTGCGTAAATGTGAGGTACTTGGCGGTTATCATAAATAATTTGGATCTTGTCGGATAATCCCTCAATAGGTTTGAGGATTAAGTCGGATTGGTCTTCCGTGTTCGAAATCATCCACACACCGTGAGCAGGATCCAGGAAGTTCAATAGTGGTGGCAAGGATCCCAGACGTGAGTTTCCCCAATAGAGTACAATTGAAAGCAGAAAGATTGAAGAAATGAACCTGGCCATTCCTGCTATTCGCCAGTATCTAAGGGTGGAAAATGTTTCGGGAAATCAAAACCAAGTTTATTTGACTGGCGAGTCTTTATCATTGCGGTTCAGCTCTATATCCTGCCACTGTTATAGCTCTGGTGAGGACATCGTTCGGAATGTCTGTTGCCATCCTTATCGTAACTGTTTCCTCCTGAAGGGATACATCTGCTTCTAGGACGTCCTCCAAGCTTTCAAGGGCAGTCTGGACCTGTGCTGTGCAATGGCCGCAAGACATCCCTGTGATCTTCAGAGATCGGAAACTGTCAGATTGTTTATTCATATCCATTTTCTCCGTTATTATGTTACAACAAAGTCTTCTACAAGGATTCTTTCGAGTGCTTGGATTAACCGCATAGCATCTGTTTTGTCAAATACTAAAGGTGGTTTAATCTTAATCACATTATCTTTAGGTCCATCCGTGCTCAATAGAATACCGTGGTCTTTCATTCTTTCGACGATATACTTGGCCAGGTCCTGGCGTGGAGTCTTCTCCTGTTTGTTGGATACTATCTCTATTCCGATAAATAGCCCTAAGCCGCGGATGTCTCCTATTTGTTCGTGTCGGGTCAAAAGGTTATTTAGTTGGGCAAGTAGATAATTTCCAGTTTCTAGTGCATGTGCCTGGAGGTTGGTTTGCTCAATGATATCCAAGACAGCGATCCCAATACTACAGGAGACTGGATTCCCCCCAAAAGTATTGAAATATTCCATCCCATTGTTAAAGGCTTGGGCTATTTCGGGGGTAGTTACCACGGCTCCTATCGGATGGCCATTCCCCATAGGTTTGCCCATTGTAACGATGTCTGGAACGACGTCCTGGGTTTGAAAGCCCCAAAAGTGACTGCCCACTCGGCCAAATCCAACTTGGACTTCATCAGCGATACAAATTCCGCCCGCCTCGCGGACAAATTTATATGCAGCTTTGAGGTAGCCTGGTGGTAGCACGATTTGCCCTCCGCAGCTTAGTAGACTCTCACATATAAAGAGTGACGGTCCTGTACCACTGTCGTGTGAAGCTTTTAGGGCTAACTTGACCTCCTGTGCATAACGCTCACCCCTTTTTGGGTCATCTCTCAGGAAGGGACCCTGGTAGTCGTCTGGAGCAATGACAGGAAACACGCTCGGACCTGGCCCCTTTCCTCCAGGTCCTTCAAATTTGTAAGAACTTGCAGCGACGGTAGCTCCAGTGTTTCCATGGTAGCCTCCATTTACCACAATGAGGTCTTCACGCCCAGTCTTCGCGTGTGCCATTCTAAATGCCAATTCGTTTGCCTCACTGCCAGAGTTTACCAAGAAGCAAACGGAAAGAGGATCAGGAAGAGTGCTGATTAACCGCCTACAGTATTTCGTGATATTTCTATTTAGGTAGCGAGTATTAGTGTTTAATAAACTCATTTGAGTTGCAGAGGCCTTAAGTACTTCAGGATGACAGTGTCCAATGTGGCTGACATTATTAACACAATCGAGATAGGACTGGCCTTCGTCGGTAATGAGATTTTGTCTCCACCCTCTAACAATGTGCAGAGGATTCTTGTAGGAGAGACTCAGGGATGGAGCTAGATACTTCTCACGTTGTGCCTGTATGTTCTCCACCGATAAGGTTGGTGAAAACTGAGAGTCACTTGGAAGATCTAGCATTAATAAGGGGCTCGGCGATAGGCTCAGCCAAGTATCTTTTTGACTTGGGAAAGCTACTCCAGGAAAAGTACCTTCCATATCTAGCAGGTCTGTAATCAGTTGAAAGTGCAAATGCGGAGGCCAGTTTCCATTGATCGGGTAATGTCCAAGGCTACAAAATTCCTGACCTTTTTTTACAAGGTCTCCTACTCGTAGGCCGTCCAGAGATTCAGAGCTGAGATGTCCATATAAGCTAAAAAATCTGATTCCTTCTGAGGAATGTTCCAGGATTATTGTTGGTCCGTAGTCCAGGTTGAGATCATTATTCTTAAAGCTATGGACTCGACCGTCTAAGGGAGCCGATATTGGGCTTTCTGCTGGCAAGAAGAGGTCTAGTCCTAGGTGTATGGTTCGTCGTTCTGGGAAGTCTCCTTCTGTTTTTACGTAGTGATTAGATGCGTATAGCAGTCTGGGTTCAGCGTACCGTCCGATTCCAACTTCAGATTTGGAATCATCCATTTTATCGAATAGTAATTTCGTGACCTGATCAACGTCGGTTAAGGTGTCCAATCCAGGCAGGGAAGAGCTTTCAGCACTGAGGTCGAATACTAAGCAGTCGTTCAAGGGGTGTTTTACAAGGGGGCCAAAATCAGATTTGTGGGTCTCTAACCAATTGCATATTTTCACGTTGTTCGGACACGGTGGATATCCACAGGAGTCTCGCAAGAGATCACGAGCCAAACGAGAGTGAATTTTGCCCAAGGAGTGTAAAGATTCCCATGCGTCTTGCTGGCTTACTGTTAGGTAAGGGTCTGTATTATTCTCATGTGTGTGCGTCGCGGAAAGGCTGACGCTGACGGCTAGTCTAGCACAAATAAGTGGGAAGAGGACCTCCAGTTCGGCTGCACTAAGAGGTTGCACTTCATTGTAGGCTTGGACGAGGGTTGTGATTATGGAGAGAGGGTCGTTCGACCTCATTTGAGCATAGGCACTCGAAATCGCAAGATCGTAGATGGACGGTCCATAGATCATGTCTCCAAAGTCCAAAATTCCAAGAACGTT
>DUCW01000003.1 GCA_012959595.1 Gemmatimonadota bacterium | reverse complement strand
ACCGCTCTTACAACTTCTCCACAAGGAGTTTTCACTGAGTCCAAAGCTACGCTTCCAACAACCAACAAGGGATTTCTATTCATTCAAGCAACATTCTCCAAGTCTCGTGCCATATATTCTGGAGCCGAAATCCCTAAGATCTCTAGTCCATTTCTAAGAACAGTTTTAACAGCCCGGGCCAATATTAAGCGAGCACGCTTCAGCTTGGCATCCCCAACCAACACCGCCAGCTCAGGATTACGATTAGGATTGCCAGAATGATACCAAGAGTTGACTAGACCTGCTGTCTGTTCTAAGTAATCACAAACCAGATGAGGAGCACGGTTCCGTGCCGCACTGCCTACCATGTCAGGGAAATCAAGTAGCTGTTTAATTAATCCTCTTTCAACTGAATGCCTAAGCAAATTAAGATCAGCGTTCCGCAACAACTCGTCATCGAAATTGATTCCCGATTTCTTAAAAATACTGCACATCCTAGCGTGGGCATACTGAACCTTAAACACTGGGTTCTTATCAGATCGATCCAGTGCGAGATCTAGGTCGAAAACAAGATGACTTTCAGCTTTTCTCATTTGGAAAAAATATCGGGTCACATCTACCCCTACAGCTGAAATGAGTTCTCCAAGAGTGGTGTAGGAACCTGTTCGTTTTGAAAATTTTACTTCTATTCCATCTTGTTCCACTTTCACCATCTGGTGCAACACATACTCTGGAAATCCTTTCGGTAAACCTAGTGCCTGTAATCCTGCCCTAACTCGATCAACGGTTCCGTGATGATCACTACCCTGCACATTTATTACGTTCCTGAAACCCCGTTTCCACTTGTCCATATGATAGGCAACGTCTGGAAGAAAATATGTAGGAGAGCCATTATTTTTGATCATAACCCTATCTTTTTGATCTCCATAGTCAGTAGTTCTCAACCAAACTGCTCCTTCAAATTCATAGACCTTCCCAGCCTGTCTTAGTGATTCTAAAGTACTATCGATTCGTCCATCGCTATAAAGGCTAGATTCCAAGAAATAATTATCAAAATCCACACCAAATTTCTCTAAATCGGAATCCTGTGCATTGCGGATGACATCAACGGACGCTTCCCTCATTCTCCCTAGTACTTCAGTAGTCTCGTCGCCACGAAACTGATCCCCATATGTACGTTTAAACTCTTTGGCTATTTCTGATATGTAGCTACCGCTATATCCTCCTTCTGGAATTTCGGCCTCTTCACCTATTTCTTGTTGATAACGTGCCCAAACACTCTTGGCCAACCGGTCAATCTGAGTACCGACATCGTTGTAATAATACTCTCGGCTAACTGACCAACCAGTCCAATCAAGTAAGTTGGCAATGGCATCCCCCAATGCCGCTTGTCTACCATGGCCCAGATGAAGAGGTCCAGTCGGATTTGCAGAAACAAATTCAACCATTATTGGCTCAGCATCTCCTGTTTGAGATCTGCCATAGCCCCTATCAGTCAAAGCGATATCCCTAAGACTAGAAGACAGTTTGTCCACACTCAGT
>DUCW01000002.1:7584-8929 GCA_012959595.1 Gemmatimonadota bacterium | reverse complement strand
TTTTTCGACCCTTGAGAACAATCCCCTCCCCGCCTCTCTCGAAATCCAGCTCACACCAGATAGTCGCACTCCTGAAGGAACCTTGTCCGTTGTTACAATGATCTCCTCCCACCCCATGGTTGAAGGAGTCGAATATGGGCAAGAATGGGTCGACACATTCTTCGCACTTAGTCGGATCGCTGGAGCTTCTTCACTACTCTTTGGAATAGCGTTTTCTGTTGCTGCTTCACTACTCACAGGCACTGCAGTGAGAATAGGTGTGCTGGCCCGAAAACAAGAAATCGAAATCATGCAACTCGTGGGTGCAAAAGATCGCTTTATACTCTATCCCTTTTTAGCGGAAGGTGCTTTCACTGGACTAGCCGGCGGCATCTTGGGAGCACTTTTGACTTATGTGACGGTTCAATTAATGTCACAGTATGTCTTCACAGTGAACTGGATTCCTAATTCTTGGGTACTGATCGGAGTTGCATCAACCTTAACCCTAGGGGTCATTACTAGTGGATTTTCTGTTCGGAGACAGCTCAAGGAGATATCTCCTTGATTCATGATCTGTCCAAGAAACTCTCGATTCTTTTAGCTTGTTCATTAATCCTAAATGTACCAGGACAGGGACAAGAACTGACTTTAGAAAAAGAACTGAAACAGAGCCAAGAGAGGCTCAGCTCAGTGCGAGAACACCGCACGCAACTCCAGCAAGAGCTACAAATGTTGGACGAGGAAATCCACAATGTGTCGACAAGGCTCGTTAACATAGAACAGCAAATAAGCATCTCTCGATCTGTTTTAGACGAAATGAGCTTTCAAACAAGAACTCTAGGCAACCGAATTGTTGACGCACAGAAACAACTTTTCCGAACAAAAGATCAAAAATCACTACGATCGGCAGTCTTAAACCGTCGACTAAGAGATATTTACAAGAGAGGCCCACTCCACATGTTAAGAGTGATGCTCAGTTCTGAATCTTTTTCAGAACTCCTCACCAAATATAGATACTTGTACTTAGCTTCTTACAGGGATCGATCGCTCCTTGCAGAGGTGGAGACTTTGGAGGAAGGAATCCTTGACCAAACCAGTGAAATCCAAAAAGAACTTTCCCGATTAAGTTCGCTTCAATATTCCGGACTAGAAGAAGTAATGACTTTACGGAACATCGAAAATACATATCAAGAAACCCTACTAGATTTTAGAAAAGAAAAAGATTCTACCAGTGGCCAGATAGAGAAACTGGCCGCTGATGAAAGCAGAATCGGTGACCTGATCGAAAGTTTAGAATCTCGCAGAGCTGAACTTGCTCGCAGAGCGGCTGACAATTCCGGAGAAGAACCTTTTGATCCCAGCAAGA
>DUCW01000002.1:3241-7574 GCA_012959595.1 Gemmatimonadota bacterium | reverse complement strand
GCACTGATGGACTGGCCTGTAAGAGGCCCTCTTATTTATAATTTCGGAATAGAGACCAGATCAGACGGCAATGTATTCAGATGGGACGGTATAGGTATTCAAGCAGAAATTGGAACCCCCGTCCATGCTGTAAGAAGTGGAACAGTTGTTCTGGCCGGACCCTTCGAAGGTTATGGCCCCACCGTTGTTTTAAGTCATGGAGCAGGTTTCTATACGCTCTATTTATATCTGGAGAACATTCGAGTGGGCGAGGGACGTAGTATTTTGGAAGGAGAAATCTTGGGGTCAGTTGGAGGTAATGGGACCCCCGAGGGTCCTCACATTGAATTCCAAGTTCGTATTCCTATAGAGGAAGGAAGACCTGAGGCACAAGATCCACTTAAATGGCTAATTCCTTAATGAAATCAACCACTATGCACCCACTCATCGGACACGATCAACTGCAGACCTCTTTAGGACGAGCCTGTCATCTTGGGAACCTGCCCTCGGGTGTACTTCTACATGGGGGGCCAGGAGTTGGGAAACAACATCTAGCACTTTGGATAGCACAAGTTTTGTTGTGTCCACATAAAACTCCTTCTGGACCTTGTATGGTATGCAAATCCTGTCGCCTATCTCTTAAGGTGGGACACCCCGATCTGCATTGGTTTTTTCCAGTTTCCCGACCTAAAAACACGCGACCCAGCAACTTGGGTGCAGCTCTAGAAACTGCTCGACAGGATTCTCTAATCAGGAAACGAAAAAATTTCCTTCGTCCAACATCTGCATATACTGAGATCCAAGGAATCTACCTGGCAACGATTAAGCATCTTCGAAATCAAGTATATAAGAGACCTTCCATGGGCTCCTCCCAGGTCTTTATCCTTGGGGATGCACAAGCAATGATCTCCCGAGATTCAACTTCGGAAGCCGCCAATGCCCTATTGAAAATCTTAGAAGAACCTCCATCTGGCACTTTTTTTTTAATTACTTGTGATATACTCAGGCGACTACCCGCTACAATTATCTCAAGAACGATCCCAATACACCTTGCCGGTATACCTACATCTGAAGTTAAGAACTTCCTTATGGAGAACCTGGAAATCGAAGAAAAAAAAGCGGACAAATCTGCACGACTGTCTAGGGGGTCAATTGGCAGATCACTTGGATTCCTCACTGAGGATGAAAATGAAGGAACTTTAGAATTTGCAAGACAGAAGTCGTTTCACCTTTTGCGAGCTTGTCTACAAACAAACAGAACACTCATTTATCAGGAATCTATAAAATTGGCCGGAACCTCGAGCCGTACCTTAGGGCCAGTCATAGACAGCCTGGGAGATGCCTTACGGGATCTAGCGCTCTTCATCCTTGGTGACCAAGATAAGATTGTTAATACTGATACGATTAGATTCTTGGAAGGTGTATGTTCTAAACGGAACATCCATCCCCGCTCTATAACAGAAAGCTTTGGATATTTAGACCAAGCAAAAGAACAGATGGACAGTAATGTAAATGCTCAATTGATCATCACAAACCTTCTTATAAATGTGCAGGAGAAATTAAGTGGACGATCCAAATAACAATCATTTGACCAATGAGAAAAAATTTACCCATTTAAATGAAGCTGGTGAAGCACGCATGGTGGATGTGTCTGGTAAACAACCCACTCGAAGGACTGCCATAGCCCAGGGTCACATCTCTATGACTCCTGAAACTTTGAGTAAAATCAAAAACAATCAGCTTAGCAAAGGTGACGTCTTACAGGTTGCAAGACTAGCTGCAATAATGGCGGCGAAAAAAACTTCTGAATTGATTCCTCTTTGCCATCATATACCCATAGCCTCCTTCACGGTAAACTTCACCTCGGACGAAATAATTCCCGGGATAGCTGTCCGAGCTGAAGTCACTAGCGTTGGACAGACTGGAGCAGAGATGGAAGCACTAACGGCTGCTTCTGTAGCTCTCCTGACCGTCTACGACATGGCAAAATCCTTGGAGAGAGGCATGGTCATCTCCCAAGTCCAACTGCTGTCCAAAGAAGGTGGGGAATCAGGAGCCTGGTCCACGAAATAGTCTGACGACAAGCGACAATAGTACCCTCAATTACCCCTATTGGAAAAACATAATGAAAATCACATATATGGCTCTTCTTAGCACTATTTTCATTGGATGCTCTACTTCTTCAAATATTCGGATCGCCAGCCCCCTTCCAACTACAACAATCTCTGAAGAAGAATACCAGATCATAGTCCAAAATTCGGCGAATAATATCAGCGAAAGCAAAATATATCAGCACATATCATTCCTAGCGAGTGATGATCTTTTAGGAAGAGATACTCCAAGCCCAGGGCTCGAAACAGCTGCTAGCTACATCGCAGACCAACTAATGGATGCTGGCCTAAAGCCTCTAGGGGATGATGGGACATTCTTCCAAAGGTTCCCTTACGTTAGTACCACTCTGACAAAGCAATCTCTCACTTTCAATTATACGACAGCCACTGGACAAGAGAGCCTGGAATGGGCGAAAGACTACTGGGTTTTGCCTGGTCAAGAAGTCGCTTCGGAGGCAGAAGTTGTGTTCGGAGGATATGCCGGGAATCCCGTTGAGGGTTTAAATTGGGAAGGAACTGGAAAAGTTGTACTGTTCACAACAACGGGTAATCCACTACAGAGTGAAGAAACTTTAAGCGCCTTACAAGCTGCAGGCCGAGCCAGGGCTGCAGGAATTGTCTTTCTTCTGGATGACACGAATACTGCTGACACTATTTTAGATCTAGCCGGGGCCATTGCAGGACAAGGAATAGTGCTACCCATCCCTATTGTCGGTTTATCTAACAGTAAGTCTCAGAAATTACTTCAAGCGATTGGTATACCCTACCCCACTTCTCCAGACGATTCCACACCACAGCCACCAGTTACTTTGCCTCAGGTTAAAATCAACCTGCGAACGCCTTTTGAACGATCTGAACATACTCCACCCAATGTAGTGGGTCTTTTGCCCGGCAGTGATCCACTGTTAAAGGATCAATATATCGTGTACTCAGCACACTTCGACCATGTGGGCGTCGGGATCCCAGATTCGTCTGGTGATTCTCTCTATAACGGTGCAGACGACAACGCCTCGGGAACTTCCGTACTCCTAGAAACCGCCGCCGCATTTTCAAGATTACCCAAACCACTAGCTAGATCCATAATATTCCTAGCGGTTAGTGGAGAGGAGAAAGGGCTTTTAGGTTCCAAATATTTTTCTGAAAATCCTACAGTTCCATTGGAAGACATAATCATGAACATCAACTTGGATATGGTGGGTAGAAACCCCCAGCCAGATACAGTAGTAGGAGTAGGTAAGCAGTACACAAACCTCGGCGAACTGACAGATGAAGTGCTTCGAGAACATATGGATTTGGGTATTGTTGTGATCGAAGACCCTGAGCCTGAAGACCAACTGTTCTTTAGGAGTGATCACCTGCACTTCATAAACAAAGACATACCAGCAATCTTCTTTACAGGAGGAGAACACCCAGATTATCACAAGCCTTCAGATGAATCTGACAAGATTGATTTTGAGAAAACAACCCGGCTGACAAAAATGGTTTTCTACTTGGGTGCTCGTATAGCGACTGGAGCTGCATCACCAGAATGGACGGAAGAAGGCCTTAAAGAGGTGCGCCGTATTATCGCGGAAAGTGGGGGTAATTGATTGATACTACCTATTTATATCGTCGACGCATTTACAGACAAAGTCTTTAAGGGTAATCCAGCAGCTGTTATCCCACTTAATAACAAGTTGGATAGTAAGATCATGCAAGCCATAGCATCGGAGAACAACCTTTCGGAAACTGCCTACGTCAACATCTCTTCAGTCCCATTTTCTATTAGATGGTTCACTCCAACCATCGAAGTTGACCTGTGCGGACACGCAACTTTGGCAACCGCAAGAGTTTTATTCGATTCCTATCTTCCCGAAAACACGACGGAAATACTATTCTCCTCTAGAAGCGGTGAACTCAAAGCATTTAAAAAAGAAGATCTCATTTATCTGGATTTCCCGACAGATATTCCAAAGCCGATATCAGGGAAAAAAGACATCGCCAACGGTCTCGGTGCAACTCCACTGGAAGTCTATAGAGGCAAGGACGATTACTTAGCTATTTTCAATGATGAAAAGACGATTAAGGACATCTCGCCATCTTTCGAAAAACTCTCCAAGCTAGACTCTCGAGGTCTAATCGTGAGTGCTCCCGGTGACCAGGTGGATTTTGTCTCTAGATGCTTCTTCCCACAAACTGGTGTTAACGAAGATCCAGTAACAGGTTCTGCACATACCTTGATGATCCCTTATTGGTCAAAAATT
>DUCW01000002.1:0-3231 GCA_012959595.1 Gemmatimonadota bacterium | reverse complement strand
CCCTGTCTCTGAAAAATTTTAGGTAAAACCCAACTTTCAGCTACACAATTGTCCTCTAGGTCTGGAAGTCTTTGTTGTGAGCTTCATGGGGAAAGAGTACTGATCGGAGGAGAAACAGCACAATATATGAAAGGCGAGATATCCATCTGATCTAACAAAAAATTAACGACTGGACCATTCAATAGGTAATGATCTTAGCTTCTATTTTGACGCCGATCACATGACCTTTTTGGGGGTTAGACCATTGGCAGAAGAAATGATCAAAATAATCGGCAACTCCTAGGGAAATTGTTGTCAGTCTTATTGAGCTGGAACCCTAAGCCAGTAACCTATTTGAAGCCTCGTGGGTTGTACCCCTGGATTCGCCTCCAATAGCACCGAAACCGACACTCCATATCGCAAGGCAATATGACCTAAGGTGTCACCACTAACCACCTGGTGCTCCAACACGCTAAATCTCTCATCTTCTGGAATCAATTGATAATTCCTCTCAAAAATCGCTCCCTTCCCTGAAGGAAGCATAATCCGGGTTTCACTTCCAGGTGATGTAAAACCTCGAATGAGTTGTGGATTCATTTCTTCGATTACTCGCTGTGCCGTTTCAGCGGCTTGAGCTATTACATCAACCGAAGTCGCATCTGTCAGTATGACCTCATCAAAGGACACAAGAGAATCATACACAGGACGGAAACCATATCGAACTGGGGATCGTCCAATTTGAGCGGCCGCCAAGAATTTTGGGACGAATTCTTGTGTCTCTCTAGGAAGGAAAGGATGGATCACCAGATACAAGCTATCCCCCAGGGGGCCTAGCGGAGCATGCTCTTTCAATAGCCGGGATACCCTAGAAGGACCCGCATTGTAAGCCGCCAGACTCAAATACCATGAATTGAAACGTTCATTATGATCTTTCAGCACAGCTAGAGCTTCTTCAGTAGACCGAATTGGGTCTCTACGTTCATCTAAGATCGCGGAGACCCTAAGCCCTACCTCCCTAGCCGTAGCTCTCATGAATTGCCAAAGCCCAGTAGCCTTTGCTGAACTCGTCGCTCTCGGCCGAAAACCACTCTCTATAATAGGAAGGTACCTGAGAGAAGAGGGTAACTGCAGAGACTTAATCTCAAGGTCTATGTGTCCAGCATACCGCCCCATCCTTTCAAGATAAATAGAGAATTCTTCATGGCCCTCTCCAATCCAATGGTCGATCCACGAATTAGTTATTCCCAACATTATTGGGTGTCTGGACCATTTCGAATCTACGATCGGATCAGACAAATATTTCGGTGGTTCAGGAAGTACAAAAGGCGTATCTAGGTTTTTATACAATGGCTCAACCAGAAAATTTTCAAGCCCGGGAGGTGCTATCGATCCAGGGATATTAGATGTCTTACTGTTGCATCCCACTAACACTAGTAGACATGACAACAAAACGACTAAGAACATGTGTGATCCCAGTTTCATTTGAAACCAAAACCTACTAGGGAAAATTGGATGAGTGTTACTCTTAGAGGTGAGAGCTTGGGGCACCTTGTGTCCCCTGCCCTGTAAGTCTTTATATAGAGGCATTTTAGCGATAGCTACTTCATCCTTTTAATGGCACACATTATTTAATAGCACACATGCAGTTCAATAAATCGACACTTTGGGTAGATGCTCCTTCGATCTTACTTGTTAAGAAATCTACCAGTGGTTTCATTGTCACCTGAATTTATTGCCAAAGAAGCGTGATGTAAAAGCCCCCCCCTGTAATTAAATAGAGTAGAGGCTAGTATAGCTAGATCGACACCTGCTTTTAAAGTAAAAGTAGTGAGATTTAGGGGATGATCTTTACAACACACATTATGCGGAGACGGCCCTAATACCTACAGCTTAATTAGGTGCTTTTAGAGGCATTAAATCCGAACATAATGCATTCGTGTAGACATGTCTTTCAAGCGAGGCTGAGTCCCCTCGGATCAGCAGTCGCTCTAGTTAACGCGCGTCCTATAGTTGAGCGGGGTACGCATCCTGAACACGCGATCCTGGTCGTCGGTCTCAAAGATAACCTCAGTCCCTAGTTCGCCATCGTTGTTAAGGCGACGGAAGGTATCGCCTTCGACGTGTGCGAGCTCGCTGAGCGACTGGCGTGGATTGTCCGTGGGTAGACTCAAGGTCGCAATGCTACCTTTCCACCGTACCACCACCGTCTCGGAACCGCCGAGGCCACCAGTGTAGGTCCCCATGTAGCGCGTCGGGTCTATCTGAGCGTCGTCGTTCGACTGCCCTTCACTACCGTTACTGTTCACATCGGCTGTCACTGGATTCTCGTTGTCTTCGGCAGTTGCACTCTTGATGGCATCGGCGACCAGGTCATAGACGCCAGTGGAGTATTTGCCCGCGTTGACCATAGCGTTAACCATCGCCACCGTAGCGATCTTGCTGTCATTTTGTAACGAGAGCGTCGTCCGGAAGCCAGGGCAACTCCCCCCGTGGCCAACGAATGTCTCCCCGTCTCTAGCCGACACCTGGAAACCCAACCCCCTCATCGTGTTTGAACCCGGCCGTGCAAAGTGTACACGCTGCATCTCTGCAAGTGTGTACGCATGTATAATCTCTTCGGCGTCGCTCCGCAGACGAAATTGCCACATCGCAAATTTTGCGAGGTCGTCGACGCTAGAAGCGTACCCGGCAGCCGCTGAGATGCCCTTTGCCTCAAAGAAAGGGACCTCGTTCCGACCACCCTGACGGGTGAGGTCTGTATATCCCATAGCAAGTTGGCCACCGATGTGCTCCCTCGGCATCTCCGAATAGGTGTCATCCATGCCAAGTGGCCCGAGGATGTGGCTACGGACATATTGGTCGTAGGGCGTCCCGGACACTTCTTCTACGATGTAGCCGGCCAGCGACAATCCAAGGTTCGAGTACTGATACTCAGTGCGCGATGGATAGAGAGTCTTCTGATCACTGAGTCGAGCGATGACCTCGTCTTTCGTCGGAAAAGGGTATTCCGGTCCACTCCAGTACGGATGGTCTGACTCCCGAGGCAGGCCTGCCGAGTGCGTGAGCAGTCCTTCTAAAGTGACAGGTGTCGACTCGTCATACTGCTGCTCGAGGTCATAAAACGACAGGTGCTTCTGGACGGGATCGCGCAAGTCAAGGTGTCCTCCGTCCCTGAGCTGCATGACCGCTATGCTCGTGAAGAGCTTGGAGATCGAGCAGATCGAATACAGCGTGCTCGAGGTCGCTGGCCTG
>DUCW01000001.1:3582-8983 GCA_012959595.1 Gemmatimonadota bacterium | reverse complement strand
CTACATTGATATACGGATCAAATTTCTGCAGAGTGATCCTAAGCCCTCTTTCTTTTAGAATCCGTCCCAGGGAAGCAGCTATTATTCCCTTGCCCAGGCCCGACACAACCCCACCAGTGACGAATATATATTTTGTCTGATGTTTGCTTTTTTCCATGATAATATTAGTTCACAGAGAATATTTGAGTTTCATTAGCTTCTTTTCCATCCGTCTCGCATCGACCATGGTATCTACAGAACCTTCATCTTTTGGCACTATCACTGCTCCAATCGTCAAGCCAACCCCCAACGCTCTCAGTTGCTCCAGGTCCTGCAGTTCCTCTGAAGAGCCTAAGGGGGCTGAGGCCCATTTAAAAAGAGCATCACGGGTATACACATACGTACCAATGTGACGAAAGTTCTGATCTTTATTAAATCGTTTTCCACTTCCCTCGACACTGCTACAAGGACTTCTAAAAAAGCATTCCACTTGACCGTCTGAAGTCAATTTCAGTTTAACTTTCGAGGGGTCTTGCCATTCAGCTGCATTACGGAATGGGGTGGCACAAGTTCCTATGTCCCATGATTGAACCTTCATTTGGATCAAGATATCCTCCAAACAACTCTCTTCTAACAATGGCAGATCTCCCTGAATGTTTATCACCATTCTGTAATTTCGATATTTTTTCTTTCCGGCAACCTCAGCCACCCTATCTGTTCCAGAACGGTGTAATTTAGAAGTCAATTCAACACATGCTCCGAACTGTTCACAAATTTTTGCAATGTTTAAGCTGTCGGTAGCAATCAGCAATTCATCAAAAATATCCATCTGGAGTGCATTGTTCCAAACCCAACGCACCAGTGGCTTCCCGAGAAGAGGGAAAAGCGGCTTTTGTGGAAGTCGCGATGATTTCAATCTCGCCGGTATGACACCTAGAACTTTCTCTTTCAATAGCTGGGGCCTGGAATGTCTACAAGGAATTCACGGTCGGTCTCAAAGGTACCGACGCCAGTTCAGGGTGGCAACGTTTTTTACAATTCCAAAAAATTTTGTAGTAATTGCTTTCCATGATCGGAAAAAAGTGATTCTGGGTGGAATTGAACACCCCAAAGAGGTCTGTCGATATGGTGCATCGCCTGAATCTCTGTTTCATCACTAAAGTCTTGGTGGTTAGACCAAGCCACTGGAACAAGCTCCTTGGGGAGGTTTGAAGCAGACGTGACTAGGGAATGGTATCTGGCTGCAGTAAAAGGTGAAGGGATGTCCTTAAAGATGCCTTCACCAGTGTGCGTGATGTCTCCAGTCTTTCCATGCATCAGCATTTTCGCCTTAATCGTTTCTCCTCCGAAGGCTTCTCCGAGAGCTTGATGGCCCAGACAGACTCCAAGAATCGGAATGTCAGGCGAGAGTGACAAAAAAAGTTCTGTACTAATCCCTGCTTCCTTGGGGGTGCAAGGGCCTGGAGATATGACCACATGCGTAGGGTCTAATGCCTGCGCTTGGTCCAGTGTTATCTCATCATTACGATAAACTGATAGCTGGCAACCAGTTTCACCTAAAAACTGTACTAGATTAAACGTGAAGGAGTCGTAATTATCTATAATCAAGATCATATATGGTTTTCTTGGATCGGATCTCCACCGACAGAATACAAATCTCTTTTCATTGACTTAACAAAAACCCCTAAGATATACATAGGAATCAATAATCTTTTGGTCTCAAGTAGAAATCTCCGATAGCACTAGAAGACATCATCGCCACTGTCGGTAGTTCCCTCTTCCAATGAGTTTTGGATAGATGGGTCCAAACCAGGTCAACTTGTACAGAATTAAATCCTTGTTTCTTCAGATGATCTGGCTTGTAACCCTCAAGGAATCGATACAGGATTGGGTCCGCCTCTTCGTAGCTAATGCCAAGTTCATCTTCGTCATTCACCCCAGCGACTAAATCCGCGGATGCCGGCTTTTTGACAACAACATCTGGCACCCCTAGATGTTTAGCTAGAGCCCAAACTTGGGTTTTGAAAAGATCACCAAGCGGATTGATTGGGGGAGAGTCATCTGCGTGCCAAGTGTAATAACCCAACAATCTCTCTGATTTGTTGCCAGTACCTAAAGGCAAAGCGTTTAGCTTTGCAGACTGATCGAAGAGTACCAGAGATCTGAATCGGGCCGCGAGATTTCCACGCCTTAAAGGAGTGATCTCTTTTTCGAACTGTTCAACATAAGCATTTACAGATTTAGATATATCTACAGTGTTTCCTTGGGTGCCAGTGGCATTCAAAACCAAGTCAGCGTGATCCGAGCTTTCTTTACTCGATGTAGAGTAGGGCATTTTAATGCCAAGAACATTCTCAGCCCCCAAAGCAGCCACTGCTAAATAAAGAGTGACACTTGAATCAACACCGCCAGAAATACCGATAACAGCTTTTTCAAAGCCCCTATTTCTGATCACCTCATCCCGGATAAACTCTACCAAGACCTTTTCAACCAGTTCCAAATCTAAACCGAAGATATTCTCTGTTTCAAAATTTGTGTCGAATCGCTCCTTTGGGCGGATGTCAACCGGTTCAAGCATCTCTCCAGGTACCGGATTCACCAGAAAACTCTTGCCAGAACCCATCTTCCTGGTTTCCAAGAGACATCGTTGGAGGTCTGGCAAAGCCCTCTCCAGGTCCGCTAGAAGAGGAGTTTTGTTTCTGACCCTGGCAATAGAAGCATTAGAAAGAGTCGCTAGCGTGACACCCTCTTCCATCAGTGGTGCTCTAGCAATAATGGACCCTTCTGGTGAAGAAATTATCGAACCTCCAGGGAAAATTTTACCTCCCTCAGATCCTACCAGCTGGCTGACTGCGACGAAAATACCGTGCTCTAGAGCAATCGAAGGCACTAGAGTATCCCATCTCTTCAAATTTCCAGGAAGCCCATCACTATCCTTCAAAAAGTCTCTGGCGGGTGAGGCACTGACTCCTATGATTAGTTCCGCACCTTGAAGAGCAAGGATCGTGGAAGGCAGCGAGTGCCACATATCTTCACAGATCAACAATCCGATTCTACCGTGACGAGTCGAAAAGGCGGCCACCTCAGTTCCTGGCCGAACGAACCGAGCTTCGTCGAACACTCCATATGTCGGCAAGAATAATTTCCTATGAACGTGCTTCACCTTGAATTGGTTGGAAGATGCCTCAAGGTATGATACACTGTTAAAAGGTCCATCTCTGTCGTTTTCGTAAAAACCCAAGACAACGTCAGGACTATTTTTAGGTGGTGGCCCCAACATCTCTACAATTTCCCCTACTGATAGAGAGGCCTCCAACACGCCACCTTCAAGAAAGTAGCCAGTCAGATTCGCTTCCGAAAAGACAATGATATCAGTCTCTTCAGAGAATTTCGCAATCACTTTTCTGATTTTAGCAATATTACTTTGTAGATCAGATTTCTTGGGTTTAACCTGAGCCAACCCGATCTTCATTTGTCTGTACTCTTTCGATCCTGTCATCAACAAAGTATCCTGGAAGGGCGAAAAGAACCTTTGGACAGGATAAAGTTACACGGTTCCTGTAAAAATCCTATTCCTTTTAGTTCCATAACTACTAAACAACTGACCAACATTGCATCTATGACATCACGAATCTGGCTCTGCCTTATAACAACAGTAATTATAGCTCATCCTGTCGCAAGTCAATCTTCTAGTGAGTACCAAAGAAGCCAACAGGATCTCTCTAATTCGGTCTCTCCTGGAGCCCAGATATTTCTGAACGCTTTCGAAACAATCCGCAATTATGGATTGGAACAAATGGCCGACTCAGTTCTCTGGGAAAAAGCGTTAAGAGGCCTCTTGAAAGAATTAAATGACCCCTATGCACAAGCATACAATCCACTAGAATTCGATCAATTCAGGGAAAGTAATACTGGCAATTATGCAGGTATCGGGGTTCAAATAACGCACCTCAACGAAGCTATCACCATAACTGCAGTGTTCAATTCCACTCCAGCGGAGCGGTCTGGGTTACAGGTGGGAGACCGAATCATAGGGGTCAACGAAATCAGCACAGAAGGTTGGACTACTGGTAATGTCTCCGATTCCATCAGAGGTAAAATCGGAACGACAGTGGATGTGACCATCGCTCGACAAGGAATAGGGGCAGCGGTCACCTCTACAATTACCCGGGACAGTGTTCATGTAACCGCTGTGATCGCTGATGTAGTCGGAGACAACCTGGGGTATATCGCCCTTGATAGAGTAGCAAGGGGTTCAGCCGTCGAAGTACAACAAGCTCTTGAGAAATTAGCTGGAACTCGTGGAATCGTTTTGGATCTCCGAGGAAACCCTGGAGGTTATCTGGACGAATCATTGAAGATTGGCGATCTATTTTTGGAAAGAGGGAGCAGACTAGCAAGTGCTGAGAGCAGGTCTCCAGGTGGGACAGATAGGAACATAGACGAATCTTGGAATGCAAGAGGCCCAGAGATCGTTCCAGGAAAACCTATAATCATACTCGTGGATCGTTTCTCCGCTTCTGCCTCTGAAATCATAGCGGGAGCTCTGCAGGATCATGACAGAGCTCTAATTTTGGGGGAAAGAACCTTCGGTAAAGGAGTTTTCCAAAATGTTTTCCGTTTGAGCGATGATCGTCATTTGAGGTTGTCCACAGGTGAGTGGTTTACCCCCTTAGGAAGATCCTTACACAGGAGACGCAATGTTCAGGGAAGAACACTCCCAGAAGATCCCGATACATTTCCAATTGTAATCACTGCTGGAGGAAGAGAGCTAAGTGGGGGTGGGGGTGTATTCCCGGACCAAAGGATATCTAATGATACTCTGACTTTAAACGAGAGAGCTTTCCTTTCCCAGATGGCCCAGAAACAAATTCCATTTGATCTCAGAATAGAAGAGTTTGCCTTTGAGCAGTCGGAAAGAAACCGAAGGGACGGTTCAAGTGAACCTACTTTAGAATCAGCTGATTTCAAGGCATTTGTATCGGCATTGGAAGAAGAATCGCAACTTGAGGAATCTCTCAGTACCAACGAAATACAAAACTACCTGAGATCGAGGATACTCCCTCGGATAGCACAGAGGATGGAGAAGCCAGGACGCTCAGTTCCGATTAGAACGAGATCCTGTTTTGAGCGAAGCCTTACGCTTATTGAGTGCCGCACAAAAACAGTCAGATCTTTTCAACGAGTCGGAAGAATTCCCGCTTCCGCATTAATCCTGGCAGATATAGCCCAACTGAGTCATCCTCTAGGATGGTATTTTCTGTGCACTTCTTGTAAATGTTTACGGTCTACGTGTGTATATATTTGAGTGCTGCTAATATCTGAATGGCCTAAGAGTTCCTTGACGGCCATCAAGTCAGCTCCGCCTTCCAAAAGATGCGTGGCGAAAGTGTGCCGGAACATGTGCGGGTTTATAGGTTTC
>DUCW01000001.1:2721-3540 GCA_012959595.1 Gemmatimonadota bacterium | reverse complement strand
TGGACAAGCCCCCACCCCTGTGGTTTAAGAAGAGAATGTCTGTAGCATTTATGCCTTGGAGTTCTGGTCTCAAGTCATCTATGTAAAACTTAAGTGCTAAACAACATTCAGTACCTAGTGGCAGGATTCTTTCTTTAGATCCTTTGCCGAGTACCAAGCAAACATGATTATCAAGATCTAAATTCGTCAAGGTGATAGAGACCAGTTCTGAAACCCTAGCACCAGTTGCATAAAGAAATTCCAAAATAGCCCTGTCTCGCCAGTAGTAGAAAGATTCGGGAGATGGCGCTTCTAGGATTTCTAGAACTTCCTGGTGAGTCATGTGGCCAGGGATATTTCTACTGGACCTAGGGCTACTGATTTTGAGTGTTGGATTGAGCGGGACAATGGACTCCTGTTCCAAAAATGCGAAATAGGTTCGCAAAGCCGCTTGAGCCCTGCCGATGGAAGTAGGAGCGAGTTCCAACTTGCCTAAGTGAAGGATGAAATCTCTTATTTCTATACCAGTGATTTGCGTCGGATTGAGCCTGTCGTTTGCGGACATAAATAGTACCATTCGGACAATTTCCCTCTTGTAAGCAATCAGAGTCGGAGGAGAAAGCCCTCTTTCAAAAGTTAGGTACTCCAGGAACTGATCCAAATAATAGTTGGACAAATTATCTGAATCGTCTTGTCTAGTCACTACTTCCTCCCACGACTGACCTTCCACAACCAAGCACAACCAATAGCTATCATTACTGCCAAACCCCCTAAAACCAAGTTAAATATGGCCTGCAATTCAATTAGGCGACCTAGGTTTGTTCCTGCAAAGAATCCGAC
>DUCW01000001.1:515-2697 GCA_012959595.1 Gemmatimonadota bacterium | reverse complement strand
AAGCTACTCCTAGGGTGACGCAGACCGGCAAAGAACTCATTCTAGTTATTCCCGCAAAAACGGGAACAGCCACTCTAAATCCAGGTAGAAATCGTGCCAAGAATAAAGCTATGAATCCTTTTTCCTGATAAAAGTGTTCTAGTTTCATGAATTGTTGGTCATTCAACAGATATCGACCCCTGCCTTTCTCGAAGAATGGACGACCATAACGATATCCCAACTGGTAGACGCCTAAAGCCCCTACAACATTTGAGGCCCAAGCTATTAGAAAAATTCCCTTTATGTCCAAGCTTTCGATTGTAGTCACCAGGCTTCCTCCCAAAATAACAAATGTGTCTGCCGGTATCGGTGGGAAAACATTCTCAATCGCAGATCCCAAACCAACCAAGAAATATATTAGTTCTGGAGGTAGCCCTATGAAGACTTCAAGTAATCGCAGCATGCTGAGTCGCTTTTTTTCACACTACTTAGATTTCCTTCACTGTATGTAAGAGAGTGACCACATAAACAGCTAGACCTAAACCCGACCCTATCCAGCCCATCTTGTCATTAGTTTTACCTTTAATTGATACCTGTTTCGGTTCCACTTTCAGTGCATCGGCAAGATTTTCTATGATTGCCTGTCTATGTGGAGATATCCTATGGCTTTCACACACGATGGTAGCGTCGATATTTCCGATTTCCAAATCCAAGTCCGCTACTATTTCCACAGCCTGTTTTAACAAAACAATGGAATCGCAATTTTCCCATTCAGGTGCTGATGATGGGAAATAGTGTCCGATGTCCCGAGAAGCCGCCGCACCTAGAATCGCATCTGTTATCGCATGAGACAATGCATCTCCATCTGAGTGGCCATCCAACCCATTAGTCTCAGAAATGCAAACTCCACCCAATATGAGTGGCCGAGTTTCAGTGAACCGGTGGGAATCGTACCCGAACCCAATTTTCATAACAGATACGAACTGGTGGGAATGTGGCCTTGGGTTTGTTTACTCATGGTTCCAAGAACGTAGAGCCAGGCAAGCGTTATGTCCTCCAAATCCGAATGAATTCGAAAGAGCTACCGAGACTTCTTGTTGGATTGAGTAGTTAGGCACATAATTCAGGTCGCAGTCTGGATCTGGAGTTGTATAGTTGGTGGTTGGAGGTATCTGGCCCCTCTGACAGACCAATGCGCTAACGATTGCTTCCACAGCCCCCGCAGCACCCAATAGGTGTCCGGTCATGGATTTTGTAGAGCTCACTAGAAGTGAATTGGCGTGTGAGCCGAATACCGACTTGATGGCAGATGTCTCATTCTTGTCATTTGCAAGGGTCGATGTACCATGTGCATTGATATAATCCACTTGGTCTGGTTGGAGATTTGCTGATTTTAAAGCTCTTTGCATAGCAATTTGAGCCCCCGCACCCTCTGGAGCAGGAAGGGTAATATGATAGGCATCTGCAGACACTCCGTATCCTATGATTTCCGCTACGATATGGGCTCCTCTTTTTAGGGCTATTTCTAATGATTCCATGACCAGGGCTCCTGCACCCTCGCCTATCACGAAGCCATCCCTTTCGGCATCGAAAGGTCTGGAGGCTTCTTCAGGAAATTCATTCCTTCTCGAAAGTGCCTTCATATTAGCAAATCCCATCACGGCCAGAGGTGTCAGTGTCGATTCAGATCCGCCTGCAATCATGACATCGGTCTCACCTTGGGATATGTATCTATAGGCATCAATTATCGCATGTGCACTTGATGCGCATGCGGAAACGGTAGCGTAGTTAGGCCCCTTTGCACCGCATCTTATTGAAATCAACCCAGCGGCGATATCAGGAATGAACATCGGAATAAAAAACGGACTGACAGCTCGCGGGCCTTTTTCTCTTAAGATGTCGTGCTGTCTCTCCAATGTCGAGATCCCACCTATACCACTCCCGAAAATTACACCGAACCGTTCCGAAATAATATGTCCTGGATTGTCCTTGACGCCTGAATCATTCATAGCCTCTTCAGCCGCCTTTATTGCGAGTTGTGTGAACCTGTCAAATCTTCGAGCCTCTTTCTTTTCGAGGAATGCCAAAGGATCTAGTCCTTTAACCTCACAGGCTATCCGGGAGGGAAACTCATCTGTGTGCTCAAAGAGTGTAATGGGTCCAGCACCACTCTTTCCGGTTTGCATCGCTTCCCAGGTCGTGG
>DUCW01000001.1:0-302 GCA_012959595.1 Gemmatimonadota bacterium | reverse complement strand
TGAACCAAATTCTTCTTCAAATGCCATTACAAGCTCAACTGTATCCAGCGAGTCTGCTCCTAGGTCGTCTACAAAAGATGCGTCATTGGTCACCTTTCCGGGATCTACCCCTAACTCTTCCATGATGATCCTTTTTACCGTGCTGGCAATATCGTCTGCCATCTTACCTCCATATTTTTAGCAATTCATTTTTATTTATAATCTAGCTACCTACATGGACATGCCACCATCCACAGAGATAACTTGTCCAGTGATGTAGCGAGCATATGGTCCGGCAAGGAACCGCGCTAGCCCTGCTACGT